>NZ_VCDP01000026.1:0-70473 GCF_033949345.1 Xenorhabdus littoralis | reverse complement strand
AGCTGAGCTATGGATGCATTTCTTAAATGGCGGTGAGGGAGGGATTCGAACCCTCGATGCAGCTCTTAACCACATACTCCCTTAGCAGGGGAGCGCCTTCAGCCTCTCGGCCACCTCACCATATTTAACCACACGCTTTAAAACTTACGACTCAGAAGTTTGCACTTCGTAGCTTTTTGAACCTTTACTTCTGATACTTACTCAGAAGCTTTTCTCTAAGCTCTTCGTCGCTGCGATGGCGCACATAATACTTTCCCTGCCTGATAAGTCAAACAATTTTTCGCAACTTTTTCTCGTTTGAACACTTAGCGCTCAAAATGCTTGGTTTGACATCTAAAAGGGGGTTTTATAATCAGCTAAATCATCCAATTACCATCAATTACCGTTAAAATTTATGAGAAGGATTATTCATCGCTATGGCATCATGAACGATGCTTTTTCTACAGATAGAAAATAAAAAGACATGAGAGAATAGAATTAAGGTAGTAACAAGGAGAGATAAACCAGCCAGGTTTACAAAACAGGGAAGTAGAGTAGCGCCCAAGTCTTAAAAAAGCGTGGACGCCATTCTTGAATTAAAAAGTTGTAGGCTGAGATTTCTCTGCCTGAATCCGTTGATAAATTTCTTCACGGTGAACAGAAACTTCCTTGGGCGCATTTACACCAATGCGAACTTGGTTGCCTTTAACTCCCAGTACTGTGACTGTTACCTCATCGCCTATCATGAGTGTTTCACCAACTCGACGAGTCAGAATAAGCATTCTTTGCTCCTTGAAAATTTAAAAGAGTCGGGTCTCTAGGTTTCCCCGCTATTATCCATCAAACACCGTGAAAACGTAAAGCAATGATATCTACTTAAAGTATAAGCAGTTTTGAACACATTGCCCATATCTATAGGATAGCTAAAATATAAGTATGTGCCCAACATTTCAACAATTTCACAATAAAAAAACACCCGGCATCATAAAAAGTGCTTTTATGATGCCGCTGCTGCCACGGCAATACCAACTATAACCGCAATGCTACCCACTCTTCTACACTGGCTAATGCGGAAGGAAGAGCTGTCACATCCGTCCCGCCAGCCTGAGCCAGATCAGGACGACCTCCTCCTTTACCTCCAACTTGCTGGGCAACAAAAGAGATTAAATCGCCAGCTTTTATTCTAGCAGTCAAATCCTTCGTTATACCAACAATTAGGCTGACTTTATCACCAGTCACTGTAGAAAGCACAATAATTGCTGATCCCAATTGATTTTTCAGATCATCAACCATTGTTCTGAGCATTTTGGGATCGGTATCACCTAACTGTGTCACCAGTAAACGAACACCTTGGATTTCTTTAGCCTGATTCACCAAAGAAGAGCTTTCCTGAGCTGCCTGCTGAGATTTCAACTGTTGCAACTCTTTTTCCAACTGTTTCGTTCTGTCCAGTGTCGTTTTCACTTTCTCATTCAGGTTACTGATATCACCTTTCACCAGATGAGAAATATCTTGCAATAAATCAGTCTGCTGATAGACAGAGTTCAGCGCCGTTTGCCCTGTAATACCTTCGATACGGCGAATCCCTGCTGCTGTACCTGATTCACTGGATATACGGAACAATCCAATATCGCCAGTACGGCTTGCATGGGTACCACCACATAACTCGGTAGAAAAGCCGCCCATGCTCAGTACACGCACTTTTTCGTCATACTTCTCGCCAAACAGTGCCATGGCACCTTTAGCTTTCGCTTCTTCCAGCTCCATTAATTGTGTAACAACTGGTGAATTTTTGCGAATTTCTGCATTCACCAAATTTTCTACCTGACGGAGCTGTTCTGGCTTCATTGCCTCAAAGTGAGAAAAGTCAAAGCGCAGATACTTATCATTTACCAAAGAACCTTTCTGAGCAACGTGCTCTCCCAGAATTTGACGCAATGCTGCATGTAACAAATGGGTTGCAGAGTGATTCAGACGTATCGTGTCTCTGCGTACTACATCAATTTCAGCATTAATTGAATTATTAATGCTCAAACTGCCACTTGTTAATGTACCAATGTGACCAATTGACTGTGTGTATTTTTGTGTGTCAGTGACCTCAAATACTCCATTATCATTCGACAATTGACCTGTATCACCAACCTGACCACCGGACTCGGCATAGAAAGAGGTCTTATCAAGTATAACGATCGCTTCTTCACCTGCATGAATCTGTTCAACAGCTTCACCATTACGGAAAATAGCGGTAACAACAGCTTGCTGTGAGTTATGTTCATAACCACTGAAATCACTGCGCCCGTCAACTTTGATCAATTCATTGTAATCTGTGCCAAAACCACTGGATTCACGCGCGCGACGACGTTGATTTTCCATCGCCACATCAAAACCTGCTTCATCAACTTTGATATTCCGTTCACGGCAAACATCAGCCGTCAAATCAACAGGAAAACCATAGGTGTCATATAGACGGAAAGCAATTTCACCGTCGAGGGTATCACCAGATAATTTTGCCAGTTCTTCGTCAAGCAACTGCAAGCCGCGTTCCAGAGTACGCGCAAACTGTTCTTCTTCAGTTTTCAATACCTGCTCAACCAAAGACTGCTGCTGTTTGAGTTCTTCACCAGCCGCTCCCATAACTTTAATCAGTGGAGCAACAAGTTTATAGAAAAAGGCCTCTTTCGCTCCCAGCATGTTACCATGACGAACTGCACGGCGAATGATGCGACGAAGCACATAGCCACGGTTCTCATTAGATGGAATAACGCCATCACAAATCAAGAACGAACATGCACGGATATGGTCTGCTACAACCCGCAGAGATTTATTGGTAAGGTCTGGCGCTCCTGTCACTTCTGCAACTGAAGCAATCAGATTCTGGAATAGATCAATCTCATAGTTGGAGTTGACATGCTGCAATACTGCGGTAATACGCTCCAATCCCATACCCGTATCGACAGAAGGTTTTGGCAGCGGCTCCATTGTGCCATTGGCATGGCGGTTGAATTGCATGAAAACGATGTTCCAAATCTCAATATATCTGTCACCGTCTTCTTCTGGGCTACCCGGAGGTCCACCCCAAATGTGATCACCGTGATCGTAGAAAATTTCTGTACAAGGGCCACAAGGACCGGTATCTCCCATTTGCCAGAAGTTATCTGACGCATAAGCAGCACCCTTGTTATCACCTATACGAATAATTCTTTCTGTTGGGACACCGACTTCTTTATGCCAGATATCATAGGCTTCATCATCTGTCTCATAGACAGTAACCCACAGTTTTTCTTTAGGCAAATTAAACCACTTTTCGCCGGTCAACAATTCCCATGCGTATTTAATTGCATCTTGTTTAAAATAATCGCCAAAACTGAAGTTACCCAACATTTCGAAAAAAGTGTGGTGACGGGCTGTATAACCCACATTTTCCAAATCGTTATGCTTACCACCAGCACGAACGCAGCGCTGAGCCGTTGTTGCTCTAGAATAGTGCCTTTTATCCAATCCTAAAAAGACATCTTTGAACTGGTTCATCCCTGCGTTAGTGAACAACAATGTTGGATCATTGGTTGGCACCAACGAACTACTTGGTACTATCTGGTGCCCTTTAGTATGAAAAAAGTCAAGAAACGCTTGACGGATCTCAGCGGTGCTTTTACTCATAATTGTCCCGAAATCAAGCTGAAAAAACAGTTTTATGAATGATTGAAATGATAGATGCACCACCATTTCAACTCACGAATAAATTAAAGTAGGGTTAAGATAGAGTGTCTTCCATAAGAAGTAAAATCCCATATAAATCCATTCGCTTTTCAGCATTGTAATTCGTCTAGGCATTTTCTGAAAGTCTGTTCGTTAAGCCAGTTTCGATACACCTATTTAAAAGATGTTTATTCCCTCATAAAAACAAAAACCACATCCAATATGGATGTGGTTTTTAAAAAGCTAAATTGGCGCTATCTATTACAACAAAATAGAAGTATTACAACAAAGCAGAAAATGAGAGTAAAAAATAATTAGAACTCTTCGTTATTTACTTCTGCACCGTTATCTTCATAATCTGCCACGTAGTCAGACACTGCACTGTTGAAGTCCCCTGTCTTGTTCAACAGCAAATCACGCAGTTTCTTATCCAGTTCGGCTGCAATTTCTGGGTGCTCTTTCAGATAAATAGTAGCGTTGGCCTTGCCTTGTCCTATTTTGTCACCGTTATAGCTATACCATGCACCCGCTTTTTCCACCATCTTGTGTTTAACACCCAGATCGATCAACTCGCCAAAAGTGTTGATTCCTTCACCATAAAGGATTTGGAATTCAGCCTGTTTAAATGGTGCAGCAACTTTGTTCTTGACCACTTTCACACGAGTTTCGCTACCAACAACTTCATCTGAGTTTTTCACGGAACCAGTACGACGGATATCCAAGCGAACGGACGCATAGAATTTTAGAGCATTACCACCGGTCGTGGTTTCTGGGTTACCAAACATCACACCAATTTTCATACGGATCTGGTTGATGAAGATCAGCAAGGTATTTGAGTTTTTCAAATTACCCGCTAGTTTACGCATCGCCTGACTCATCATTCGAGCAGCCAGACCCATATGGGAATCACCGATTTCGCCTTCAATTTCGGCTTTTGGTGTCAATGCGGCAACGGAGTCAACAATAATAACGTCAACAGCACCAGAGCGTGATAAAGCATCACAGATTTCTAAGGCCTGCTCACCCGTATCAGGCTGAGAACATAACAGATTATCAATATCTACACCCAGTTTCTTGGCATAAACCGGATCAAGGGCATGCTCAGCATCAATAAAAGCACAAGTTCTGCCTTCACGCTGGGCGGCAGCAATGACTTGCAGAGTCAGCGTTGTCTTACCGGAAGATTCTGGACCGTATATTTCAACGATACGGCCCATCGGCAAACCACCCGCACCCAATGCAATATCCAGTGACAGGGAACCAGTAGAGATTGTTTCAACATCCATTGAGCGGTTTTCACCCAAACGCATGATGGAACCTTTGCCAAATTGTTTTTCAATTTGACCCAGTGCTGCTGCTAGTGCTTTTTGTTTGTTTTCATCATTAGCCATATTTACTCCTTCGCAAGCAATGAAGGGGCTGCCCCACTGCTGATAAACTGTTTCTGATACCAAAGTGCCATATGATTATACTGTATAATCATACAGCATCAAGCTAATTTTTTATGATTTCTTCTAACAGAATTTTTAAAGAAAAAATGACAGATTGCAGGCGCACAGCATCACGATTACCCGAAAAATGCTGACGATAGGTTACAGTTTGTATGTCTGCCTCAACTTGAAAGGCAAAGCCAAACCAGACCGTACCAACCGGCTTTTCTTCACTGCCGCCATCTGGGCCAGCAATACCGCTGACAGCAACAGAAAAATTCGCTTCAGCGACTTTTAATGCTCCTTCAGCCATTTCTTTTACAATCTGTTCGCTTACTGCACCAAACTGGGTCAATGACACCAAAGAAACGCCCAGCATTTCATGTTTAGCGTCATTACTGTATGTCACGAAACCACGATTAAAATAAGCCGAGCTTCCTGCAATATCTGTGATCACTTTGGCAATCCAGCCCCCTGTGCAGGATTCTGCACAGGTCACAGATAATTTTTTCTGTTTTAATCTTTTTCCCAGTTCAATACTAAGCTGATTCAGGATTTTTTCATCCATAGCAAGCCTTCAATTCAATAAAAAATTAATTTTTCCGAAGCAGATCCCAAATCCATAGCCCTCCTATCGCCAGAGAGAGCAAGATACCAAAACCAATTCCGACAGTAATAGCGGATGCTCCCAGGACCATGGAAATCAGATATAATCCCAACATTACTAACATGGCACTGTTTTCGCCAAGGTTCTGCACAGCAACAGCTTTACCCGCGCCCATCGTATGTTTTCCATGTTCTTGCAATAATGCATTTAATGGAACGACGAAAAGTCCACCAAATATTCCGAGGACAATCAAAATGAGATAGGAAAGCCATACCGATTGCTGAGTGACAAAAAGAATAACCATAATGCCAATTAAGATGCCCGCTGGCATACAACGGCGGACGGTCTTCAATGTGATGAATCGGGCAGCCAGACCCGCACCAACAATAATACCTATTGCAACTATCGCATTCATCAATGTCGGTGTTGTATTTCCTTCAATCCCAAGCACGACAGGAACCCAGGCAACCAACAGAAAACGCAGTGTTATGCCCGCTCCCCAAAATAGGCTCGTGCCTACCAGTGAAAATCGCGTTTCCTGATTACGCCAAAGTGAGACACAAACTGCCATGAAATCCACCAGCATTCTTTTAGGATTCCAGCCTTTTTCCTGACGTGCAGCAGCCAAATGAGGAATATAGAAATTGGCCACGACTGCCGCACCATACAGTAAGGCACACAGCCCTAATGCTGATATCAGACTTACATCAGAAAGAAATCCGCCTGCGACTGAACCAATCAAAATAGCAGCAATGGTTGATGCTTCCATCACTCCATTGGCTTTTACCAAACGCCCGTCATCCGTCAATTCACCCAGAATACCGTATTTAGCGGGAGAATAGGCCGCTGCGCCAATGCCTACTAAGGTATAGCCCAAAAATGGATTCATATCGATGCAGATGCTGATAGCTCCGAGCAATTTGATGCCATTGGAAAAGAGCATGACGCGCCCTTTTGAAAATCGATCAGCAAATTGCCCGACAAAAGGGGCAAGTACAATATAAGTTAATACAAAAACCATTTGCAGGGCTGGCAGACTCCATTCAGGATAAGCCTCAGCCTTCAATTGGGCTAAAAGTGCAAATAACAGGGCATTATCAGCAAAAGCGGTGAGAAATTGTGATAACAATACCGCCTTCATTCCGCGATTTAACAGCGGTTGCGTCTCCACAGTACTACTCATTTCCTTACTCCTGTTCGGCCATTTTTCTTAATGTGACGAAATCCGGTTTGCCACTGCCAAGCAGAGGTAATTGTTTTACATAACGAATATCACGAGGGACAGACAACTCAGGCATTCCCATTTCACGGGCCACTCCCAACATTGCACTCCTGTTCAGGTTAACATCGGTCGTGAACAGTACCAGCGCTTCCCCTTTACTTAGATCGCTCTTGGCTGTCGCAGCATGAAGTGTGTCAGTGGAAACACGTGATGCAATTTGCTCAACTGCTTCAAGAGAAACCATTTCTCCCGCCAATTTGGCAAAACGCTTCACTCGACCTTTGATTGCACAGAAACCATCTTTGTCAATGGAAACGATATCTCCGGTATCATACCAACCGATTTGGTTATTCCCTTCAGCATCTTCTGCTGATGGCGGTTCCAGACGATCAGGAGCTTCAACACGCAGATAGCCTTTCATGATATTTGGCCCGCGTAGCTGTAAACGTCCTCCATCTTCAATTCCTTGCACAGGCAGCAAACGTGCGTCCATGCCAGGCAAAATCCGGCCAACTGTTCCTGTTTTTGCCGCCATCGGTACATTGATTGCCACAACAGGAGCACATTCTGTCACCCCATAGCCTTCCAGAATACGGATACCGAACTTATCCTGCCAAACGCGTTTTGTGTTTTCTGACAGTTTTTCGGCTCCTGCCACCACATAGCGCAGGCGAGCAAAATCGTAAGGATGTGCAAAACGGGCATAATTACCCAGAAAAGTCGAAGTTCCGAACAACACAGTACAATTGCGGTCATAGACCAGCTCAGGCACAACACGATAATGCAATGGGCTTGGGTAGAGGAATATACGACTACCCGTCATTAATGGAGTAAATAAACCCACTGTCAGACCAAAGGCATGAAAGAGAGGCAAGGAGGACATAAAGCGATCCAACGGGGTAAAATCAGCGATCGTTTTTATCTGTTCAACGTTTGCCAATAAACTGGCGTGACTATGAACAACTCCCTTCGGCGCACCTTCTGAACCTGACGTAAACAGAATCAGGGCATCATCATCTGGCTTCTGCGAAGCCATGATAGCTTGAGAGGGAAAAATTAAATGCCATAATATCCAAAGCTTATCGTTCCGGGTAATCGTATCTTTTAAATCCTCGAGATATACCCAATTGGCTTCTGTCACCTGTTCTGGCAGATGCGTTAATTGTCCTTTCTCCAGAAATTGGCGGGATGTCACGATTGTTCTGATAGTTGCCGCCTGCATAGCATTTTTAATTCCGTTCCTTCCGGCGGTGTAATTCAGCAGGGCAGGCACTCGTCCTTTCAAAGAAGCGCCATATATGGCAGCAGCCATGACCGTCGCATTCGGCAACAGTAAACCGACCCGTTCACCTTCTTTCGTAAAACGCTCTAAGATGCGGCTCACGCCCAATATTTTTTTCAGCAGTGAGTGATAATTATCTTCCTTGAAATTCACATCCTCAATGCAAGGTTTAAAACGACCAAAACGTTTTTGAGAAGTCAGGTAAGCACCAAACAACGTCTCTTTTGGACGTGTCTGCATTCTCACATTCATCATAATGGCATGGAGACGTTCTCCGGCTAACCGGCGGCGCTCTGTTGAGTCAGCAGCATCCGGCATTGGCAAATCAACGGCGGGTAAAATCTTGATGGTGATTTTCGGAAACCAATGCAGTTTCATTATTCCTTTCAATCGCCCAAAAATAGTTTGCTCCGCGCCATCAATGCGGATTGGGACTACCTTTGCTCCTGATTTCGCCGCAATAAACGCGGCACCATCGTAGATTTTCATAAGGGAACCGGTCATAGTGATCCGCCCTTCAGGGAAAATCACGATTGGGCGCCCTTTTTCTACTTCTTTAACCAGCGTCCTGACGGCCATTGGATTAGTTGGGTCCAGGGGGACAACATCCGCATAGATTTTAATGAACTTGAGGAAACCGCGTGTTGCAATATTAGAATAAATCGCAAATACAGGTTTTACGGGCAAAAATAAACCAATCAGCAGACCGTCCAGAAAAGAAATATGATTGGGTGTAATGATACATTTTGGGTGTTTAAGCTGCTTATCATCACCTTCTACCGTAATCCTAAAAAGTACACGAACAAATAACCGAATAAAATTTAAGAGCATATCCATATCTCAAATATAATTAAATAAAATTAAAGTGAGTGAGTAGAAGGATACTATAAGTCGTATAAGCAGCCGGATATATAAGATTTCCCCGCCATATAAAAATTAAATTTAAAATACCTTAATATATCAAATCGATTTGTTTCTCTGGTTTAAAAAGTAAGACTTAACACTAGATACGATATCTTCTGTTGCTAAACTGGCATCCACAATGAAATCCGCGCATTCACAGTATAACGGTTCCCTGTCAGCCAAAATCCCTTCAATTTCTTCAATGATAGATTTTCCGGTCAGGCTTGGGCGCTGTGAGTTTTCTGGATTGAGGGATAATCGCTTGATTAAAACGGCGGCAGGCGCTTGTAAATAAATCACGATGCCATGTTGTTGCATATAATGGCGATTTTCCTGCGACAGTACCATTCCTCCACCCGTTGAAATGAGACATTCATTCTGGCTGACCGTTTTCAATATTTGGCTTTCCAATTTCCTGAAATATTCCCAACCATGTTGTTCAACAAGATCGGCAATAGTCATTCCACTGGAGGTTTGGATACTCTCGTCAGTGTCAACAAATTGATACGACAATGCTTCAGCTAACAACTTACCTATTGTCGTCTTCCCTGCACCCCGTGCGCCTACGATGAATAGAGCCTGTTTCATTTCGTTGTTTTCCTGAAGGGTATATAAAATTAAGCTTAAACATAAAGTATAGTAACTAAATGTTTACACTGCTGTAAAAAGTATTTTTCATTGAACAAAAAGTCACACCTAAAATTAAGTGTGACTCAATCTGGTTCAACAGATCCTATTAAAACAAAATATTACTAACGACGGGGTAAATAATCGCCGTAACCAATCCATTTATACGTTGTCAATGCATCAAGCCCCATCGGGCCTCTGGAGTGTAATTTTTGAGTGCTGACAGCCACTTCAGCACCTAAACCAAACTGTCCGCCATCTGTAAAGCGAGTACTTGCATTCACATATACAGCCGCTGAATCCACATGACGCACAAAATAATCAGCCTGCTGCAAGGACTCTGTCAGAATCGCATCAGAGTGAGCAGTACCATAAGTACGTATATGATCAATGGCCTGATCAATATCGCCGACAATCTCGACATTCATATCCAACGATAACCATTCATCACAGTAATCTTCTTCTGTCACTTCAACAACTGTTGCCGGGCCTTCTTTCAGTAATACCATCGCCGCAGTACCTGCATGTAGCGTGACTCCCTGTTCTTTCATTCTGCGACTTAGGACAGGAAGAAAGTCAGGGGCGATTTTCTCATGTACCAGCAAGGTTTCCAGTGAGTTACAGGCACTCGGACGTTGAACTTTCGCATTAGTAATGATTTCCAATGCTTTTTCCATATTGATGCTTTCATCTACAAATGTGTGACAAACACCAATACCCCCAGTAATAACTGGAATAGTGGATTGTTCACGGCAAAGTTTGTGTAATCCAGCCCCACCACGCGGTATCAACATATCAACATAGCGATCCATTTTCAGCAGTTCAGCGACTAACTCACGATCTGGCTTATTGATAGCCTGAACCGCAGCAGCAGGTAAACCACTTTGTTCCAGTGCTTGTTGGATAACTTTAACCATCGCCTGATTGGTATGGTGAGTTTCTTTACCGCCACGCAGTATGACCGAATTACCCGTTTTCAGGCACAATGAGGCTACATCAATCGTGACATTAGGCCGGGCTTCATAAATCACACCAATGACGCCCAAAGGAACACGACGGCGACTCAATTGCAATCCATTATCCAATAATTGCCCATCCATGACCTGCCCGACAGGATCAGCCAACCGGCAAACCTGACGCACATCACTCGCTATGGCATTCAACCGTTCTGGTGTCAGCAATAACCGATCGAGCAGGGCTTCACTCATTCCCTGTTCACGGGCTTGATTCACATCTTGCTGATTGGCAGCAAGGATCACTTCAATTTCTTTCTCCAGCAAATCAGCAATGTGATTCAGCGCTTGATTTTTCTGGCTGGTACTTAATTGCGCCAACTGCCATGATGCTGCCTTGGCTGCCTTTCCCATCTGCTCTAGCATGGTGGAATCCTTAACTCATGTATCAATTAATTAGCTTACGACTAAATCGTCGCGGTGAACCGCAACAGCGCCATATTCATAACCCAGTATCTCGTTGATTTTCTGAGAATGATGACCCGAAATCAGGCGTAAGGCATCGCTATTGTAACGACAAACGCCATGAGCCAGATCCTTACCGGATAAGCTGAGGATGCGAATAACTTCACCACGGGAAAAATTACCTTTAACGTTTTTGATCCCCTTTGGCAGTAACGAGCTACCTTTTTCGAGGATCGCAGCTTCTGCACCATGGTCAATGATAATTTCTCCGGCAGGAGGAGCACCAAAGATCCAACGCTTACGATTTTCCATCGGGCTGGCCAAACCATGGAAACGTGTACCAACCGATTTTCCTTCAATCACATCAGCAATAACATCAGGCTTATTGCCAGCAGCAATGATGACATCAATTCCTGCGCGCCCTGCTATACCTGCCGCCTGAAGTTTTGTCGCCATTCCTCCCGTACCCAAACCTGAAACACTGTCCCCAGCCATCATTTTCAGCTCGTCGCTGATGTCATGCACTTCAGAGATTAGTTTTGCATCGGGATTGCTACGAGGATCAGCAGTATAAAGTCCTTCAATATCTGTCAGGAGCAATAACTTATCCGCACTACCTAAAATGGCAGCTAACGCAGAAAGATTATCATTATCACCAACTTTAATTTCTGCTGTCGCAACCGCATCATTCTCATTAATGATGGGTACGATATGGTTATCAAGTAGCGCCTGAAGCGTATCCCTTGCATTCAGGAAGCGTTCACGATCCTCCAAATCTGCACGGGTCAACAACATTTGCCCAACATGAATACCATAAATCGAGAAAAGCTGCTCCCACAGTTGAATCAACCGACTTTGCCCGACTGCCGCCAGCAATTGTTTTGACGCAATCGTAGCGGGCAGGTCGGGATATCCCAAATGCTCACGTCCAGCCGCAATCGCACCAGACGTTACAATAATAATGCGGTGACCTTTTTCATGCTGTTTAGCACATTGACGAACCAATTCCACAATGTGAGCACGATTCAAACGACGAGAGCCACCAGTCAATACACTCGTCCCCAGCTTCACAACCAATGTTTGGCTGCCATTCATCATATTTCTGCCATTACAGTTATTTAAGAAATTGAAAAAATACGTTTAAAAAAACAATATTCAGTTTTAACAGGAGAGAAGCGTTATGCCAACCGACATAACGCAAAATTTAAAAAAAGCAGGTTCAGGACAAACTCATACTCTAACTTGAGTCTGGAGGGTAATGGTCTTTTCGGAGGGGATCAATGTCAGTTTAAGGGTATTAAAAGAATCATTCAGACGTTTGTGGAATGTCTGCAAAGTTGATTCGAGATGTTCAAGATCAGCCGCTTTTTTGATATTCGCGGCATTCCATTTGCCATGTTTATCAAATAACCCTATCTGATAATTATAGACAAAACCCTTTTCCTGCTCCTCTAATTCTAGCCACCATCCCCAAAATTCTCGTTTCTCTGGTACAACTTTAGCACTGACACAAACCGCCAGACAGTCAAAGAAAAAATAACCATTTTGGCATTTTAATTCACGTACATACGGTCCTAGTGCAGAAAAACGCTTTAACAACTTATTTTTAGAATAACTTGCGGGTAAAGTCATACAAAGGTCTCCTTATATACAGAACACCTTTGTATCAAATGATTAAAAAATATCAAGTAATAAATTTTGTTTTAGATAACTTTATCTTTCAACCATACACTTATTTCGTGTAACGCCTTACTGAAACCACTATAAGTTGACGCAGAAGGAATTGCTCGTAACGAACCATCCATTGATGACATGGCAATTAATTTAGAGTCTTTTCTTGGGCTGAAAATATCGTCTTCCCAATACACAGAATGCATGGGTACTGTACAGCGACGCCCCAGCAAACCTTGTTTTTTTAACGAATAACAACTCATTTCTGAGCGCAGACTCTCTTCATCGACATGAAAAATCCCCAAGCGGCTGGCAAGTACATCGATATACATTGACGGGATTTTCTGCTGCAATTTCTCATTATGCAGTAATTCATGCACAACCGGGCCTACCACCGATACCCCTTTAATGAGTTTTGGCTCCAGATAAGCAAGGCGGACAGCGATATTCGCACCAAAACGAAAACCAAACACGCCTATACGGGTATGGTCGATCCACGGTACGCTGTTCAATTGTTGCAGCACTTGTTGATGAAGCGAGCAAGTATCCTGCGTTAATGTGAATTTAGCAGAGTAACCAACAGAAGGCGCGTCAACGGTTAACATGGCAAAACCAAGAGGCGCAAGATACTCACGGAATAAACGCCAGCAATCGCTCTGTACACTATCAAGACTGGTACAGACTAATATCGTTGGATAAGGACCCTGAACATGGGAAGGAAGATGTAATAACCCAGTAACGCTTTTACCTCCTTCCAACTGAAATTCCAGTTTTTTCAATTCATAGTCGGAAAAACGTGCCGCTTTTTCATAGGCTTTATTGGCCAGAGCAGAGGCCTGATCGGCCAACTCATCACCGCGCAAATGAGGATAAGCCGCAATACTGTATAGCGTTGCCGCTTTTAACCAATATGCTCCGGCTTTCTCGGTCTCTTCAGTATGCAATGCTTTCTGCTGCCAATGCATAGCCTGCTGCGACCACTCAAATGCCCAGTTTCCTTTACGATAGCCGACCACAGTATCCAACAAATGGTCAGAACTGCGCTCGGCATCTGTCACGGCAATCCGGCTGAGAACATCTTGGATTTCCAGCGGATTTATTCCCCTCCAGATCCAAGTGAGCCAATTAATCATTCGATACCAATGCTCACGACGCTTCCCACCCAACATATTATCACTGGCAGCGATGGATTGCGGGCAGGTATATTTTACCAGCGTAGAGGTTTCCCGTTGTTTAAACTGGGGCTTAAACAACGATTCTGAAAGGTTTTTTTTAGTCATGACAAAAGAAAAATCTTACTGCTTATCACAAATAGGTGGAACAAACATTACGCCCATATCCCACGGCTGTTCAATCCATGTATTTTGCGGAATATCGACAACATAATCATCCACAAGAGGACGACCAGCGGGTTTTGCGAAAATTGTTACGAAATGGGCTTTTGGATACATTTCACGGATTGCCTGCGCAGTGCCTCCGGTATCAACCAGATCATCGACAACGATAAAACCTTCACCGTCCCCTTCTGCTTTTTTCAATACTGTCAGTTCGCGCTGATTATTGTGATCATAGCTGGAAATACAAACAGTATCGACATGGCGAATTCCCAATTCACGTGCCAATAATGCTCCCGGCACAAGACCACCACGGCTAACGGCGATAATGCCTTTCCACTGCTCTACGGGAAACAAACGTTGTGCCAATTTACGGGTATGTATTTGTAACATATCCCACGTAACAACATATTTTTCACTCATAAAATTTGATCCTGGAAACTTAGAAGACTTCAGAAAAGCGTTTTTGCGGAAAAAAGGTTGCGCAGGATTATAGTGATTTGAACAGACAAAAACCAGCAAAAACAAGGTAAGACCTCATTCAGACTGCACATTACGGATAATAAAATGGTATCCTCAAGCATGGCATG
The DNA here is from genome assembly GCF_033949345.1 of Xenorhabdus littoralis. Lineage (NCBI taxonomy): Bacteria > Pseudomonadati > Pseudomonadota > Gammaproteobacteria > Enterobacterales > Morganellaceae > Xenorhabdus > Xenorhabdus littoralis. The sequence goes on along the minus strand of NZ_VCDP01000026.1, from coordinate 55,714 downwards.
GGCATTGGGATAACGCTAGATGACAAAAGCGTCCCAATGCGTCAAACATTACCATTTTCATCTCACCAAGATGTCGTTACAGGAGATTCGCCGTGTCCGGATTATCAACATTATCCCCTCAGCCCCTATGGGATATTTTTGCCCAAATTTGTTCCATTCCTCATCCGTCCTATCACGAAGAAGCACTGGCATCTCATATCATTGAGTGGGCCAAAAACAAAGAATTCCATGTAGAACAAGATGAAGTCGGCAATATTCTGATCAGAAAACCGGCTTCAAAAGGTATGGAAAATCGTAAGGCCGTCGTACTTCAGGCGCACCTTGATATGGTTCCACAGAAAAACAATGATACCCAACACGATTTCACAAAAGATCCTATCCGTCCTTATATTGACGGTGACTGGGTTACTGCTGATGGCACAACTCTGGGTTCTGATAACGGTATCGGCATGGCTTCCGCCCTGGCAGTATTGGCCGATGAATCCGTTAAACATGGTCCATTGGAAGTTTTATTGACCATGACCGAAGAAGCAGGAATGGATGGCGCATTCGGGCTGAAATCCGGTTGGTTGCAAGCCGATATTCTGATTAATACCGATTCAGAAGAAGAGGGTGAAATCTATATGGGTTGTGCGGGTGGCATTGATTTTGTCACAACTTTGTCGCTTTCTCGCGAAGCCCTGCCAACTGGCTACAAAACGTTGCAGCTCACCATCAAGGGATTAAAAGGTGGTCACTCCGGTGGCGATATCCATCTGGGATTGGGCAATGCCAACAAATTATTGGCTCGTTTTCTGACTGTACATGCCGATGACCTGAACCTGAAATTGATTCATCTTCAGGGCGGAACTCTGCGTAATGCCATCCCTCGTGAAGGCTCTGCCATAATTGCAGTACCTGCTGATAAACTCGAAAAACTGCATCAACTGACAGATAGTTATCTGGAAACACTGAAAAACGAATATGCTGTCGTTGAAACCAATCTTACCCTTTCACTGGATGGAGTCGAGACATCATTGCAGGCGTTAACAGAAGATTGCCAAACTCGTTTCCTGTCCATGCTCAATACTATGCCTAACGGCGTTATCCGTATGAGTGATGTAGCCAAGGGTGTTGTTGAAACTTCGCTGAATGTCGGCGTAGTAACGATGAATGAAGAGAAAGTCGAAGTTATTTGCCTGATTCGCTCACTGATCGAAAGCGGCAAGACTTATGTTGTTGAAATGCTGCATTCCCTGGCAAAACTGTCTGGTGCAGAAATAGTAGCCAGTGGCAGCTATCCCGGCTGGCAGCCTGATGCCGATTCTCCTGTTATGCATTTAGTGCGTGAAACTTATCATCAACTCTTCGATAAAACACCAAATATCATGGTGATCCACGCAGGCTTAGAGTGCGGTCTGTTCAAAAAACCGTATCCTGATATGGACATGGTTTCCATCGGCCCGACTATCCGTGGTGCTCACTCCCCTGATGAAAAAGTTCACATTAAGAGTGTTGGTCAGTATTGGCAGTTACTCACCGCAATTCTGAAAGCTATTCCGGTGAAAGAATAAAAATAAAAAGCGAAATAAAGCACTATCCTCCCCTGCCATCCAACGTGGGGGAGATATTACCACTCCAATAAAAGCTGACGTTCTAGCTGTGGGTTTTGTAATGTTACATGCAGCCCAACCAACCGGACGCCCCGCCCTTCCCTGCGCATATCCCACGCTTGTTTTGCGACTTGAATCAGATCGGATTTATCCAATACCGGATGAATATGTTCCTGTGTCGTCAATTGAAAATCATCAAACTTCAATTTGATACCCTGACGGGCAATGCGAAGATCAGGTTTAACTTTTTCCAGCCTTTTTTCCAGCTCAGGGTAAAGTTTTTCAATAATTTCCTCACATTCGTGCCATTTATCAATATCATGAGCCAAAGTTTTTTCCACTCCAACTGATTTACGCAAACGCTCAGGCGTGATTTGTCGTTCATCAATACCGTGGCTGCGTTCCCAAAGCGACAGACCAAATTTGCCCAAATTTTTTATTAGCGCCAACTTATCGTAGTGCTGAACATCAGAACAGGTTTCCAATCCCATATCTGACAAACGTTTTGCCGTGACTTTTCCAACGCCGGGAATTTTGCGTAACGGTAGAGATTTGACAAAACTTTCTACATTTTCAGGGGAAATAACATATTGGCCGTTGGGTTTATTAATATCAGACGCAATTTTGGCCAAGAACCTGACAGATGCAATCCCAGCAGAAGCGGTCAATTGCAACTCATCAAAAATCACCTGACGAATTTCTTGGGCAATCAGTGTGGCTGAGCCGTGACAATGATGGCAATTCGTCACATCCAGATAAGCCTCATCCAACGAGAGAGGTTCAATCAATTCAGTGTAACGGGAAAAAATCTGCCGGATATGGCGGGACACTTCTTTATAAGCTGCCATTCGGCCAGGGATTACTTTTAATTGAGGACAAAGCTTTAACGCCATTGCCGTAGACATCGCACTATGTACCCCAAAACGACGGGCGGGATAATTAGCTGTACTGATTACTCCTCGTCGATCAGCACTCCCTCCCACTGCAATAGGAAGATCGCGGAGTGATGGATTATCCCGCATTTCAATGGCGGCAAAAAAGCAGTCCATATCAATATGAATAATTTTGCGCATCAGATCTCCCCATGCAAAGTACTGTATGAATATACATAAAGAGATCAGGAAACTCTAGTTAATTTTTCAGCAAAATTTCAATGAGATGATTTCCCTGAATGCAAACGTGCATCCACCAAAACCGGCACTAACGCTATCATACCAAGCAGTGCTCCGACCCAACCTATAGACGATAAACCGTACCCTGCCCCTATCGCAAACCCTCCCAATAGAGGCGCCAGAGTAATCCCCAGTTGAAATGCGGATACATTGGTTGCACCAGCCAAAGTAGGGGCATCCGCTGCTATGGTATAAACCCGGTTCATAACCGCTGGGTTAACAACAAATCCAAACAGGCCAAGCAAAAATACCAGACAAATGGTAGCAATCGCGTGTTCAGCCCAAAAAACCAGTGCGACAGAAATAATAATCATGCCAAGAATTCCGGCAAATAGTGTTTTGAATGGATATTTATCTGCTGTACGGCCGCCAATGCTCAGTCCAATAAAAGCGCCTATGCCAAACAGTGCCAAAACAGCAGGAACCCAGTTAACAGCCAGCTTACTGACATCAATCAGCAATGCACCCAGATAACCGAACGTTGCCATATAAGCTGCTGTTGTCAGTATTGTCGTCGTATAGGCAACCCATAGTTTCGGTTGTTTCATAACTTTCAATTCAGCGCCTAACACAGATACATCATCGTGATTCTGCGGCATCTCAGGCAGCATAAACCACAGGGCTACCGCCACGACCGATGTGGCTGCCGCCACAGCCCAAAATCCTGCGCGCCATCCAGCTATATCACTGATAACTGTCCCTAATGGCCCGCCTACTACCATCGCCATACTCAATCCACTCACCACAACCGCTAATGCTCTTGCGGTGCGATCCTGTGTCACCAGACTCACCGCCGTAGTAGCAGCAACAGCCCAGAATCCGGCATAAGCCACTCCACTGACAACTCGTGCAATCAACAATGGCCAGTATCCCGGAGAAAGCATACCAATGGCTGTCGCCGCAACAAAAAGAACCTGACTCACCAACAAAGTTGCCCGTCGCGGCCAGCGCAATGTCGCCACTGCCAATGGTGGAGCGCCAAACAAAACCCCAATAGCAAACGCGGAAATCAACATGCCAGCCGATGGCAAAGATACTTGCAGATCAACCGCAATCTTTGGCAACACCCCCGCGATCAAGAACTCCGAACTTCCCATCGCAAACAGACTTAAACCCAGCAAATATACCGAAATAGGTATTTTTGATTGCACGATATTTGAAACAGACATGGGTGAACTCCCAATTTCTAATCCATTGGTTATATAAGTAAATTACAACACAGTTAATCAATAAATCAATTGATTGTTTTTTTTGAGTAAAAGTGCCAGTAAAAAATATTGCGATAAACAACACACTTAAATTAAGCAGCATAAAATTTCTTTCTATTATTATTTTTTAGTTAAATATTCTATAGATTTTACAAAACACCAATGCAATCTATCAATAAGTTACACTATAAAAGTGACATAAATACATTTCACCTGTACCATTATAAAAATTTATCAATAAACACATTATTAATAAAAATAAGGGTAGTAATGAAAAATAATATTTCATTTTATTTATATCAAATATCCGATATTTTATTTACATCATCTACAAGAGCATTTGCCATGCTATTTTCATGGTGGATGATTGAAGTACTGAATCTAGACTTTCAACTTGGATGGTTCATTTTTTCATCTTGGGCACTCCAAGTCTTATTTTTGGTATTTATGAGTAACATTGGAGATAAATTCAACAAGAAAAAGATAGTACTACTTTGTATATTCCCCTCAATTTTACTTTTCATTCTTTCCAATTTCATTGATAGAAACCTATACATACCATTAGGAATCATATACATATTCGCTTCTATTTCTGCCATACTCATTCAGCCCATTGGTACAAGCATCCTTCCAGAAATAAGTGATAAAAATAAATTAGAATCAGCATTTAAGTTCAGGGGAATTGTGAATTCAGTCAATATCATCCTCGGCCCGGCAATATCCGGTATCGTAATCCATTATCTGAACATTGATGGCGCTTTGGTTTTCATATCGTTGATGTCTGTTTCATCCATCATTGGATTTTACTTTATAAAAAACCAGCATAAAGAAAAGCCATTACAACATCAAAAGAGTAGTATAGGAAGCATCAGAATTATTACTAAAAACCCGACAGAAGCTAGTTTGGTTATTGTTTCTTCCTTTTTCAACTTTACGATAGTTCCACTGGTAACCTATATCACTCCACTTATTATTATAAATGAATTCAAACTAAGTGCCTTACAGGTGGGTATAGCTGAAGCAACCTTTGGGTTAGGTATGATGATTGGCAGTGTCATTATTATTAGATACATGAACAGAATATTCTGCAAAGCACATGGTGCATTTATTGCAGCATTCACTATCGCTCTCTGTATCGCCGGAATATCCACTGCAACATCATTAACCGGATTATGTATTTATATGTTAATTAGCGGTATGGGCGTTATTATTTACAATATCAATACTACTTCGATTAGATGCCTTGCGACACCGGAAAATCATCGTAACACGATGGAATCTAAATTCCTTGCCATCTGCATTATATCCATACCGCTGGGAATGCTATCTGCAACCTATATTGTAGAAAGTTATGATATAAGAATTTTGTTATTAGTATTTTCTGCTTTAATGGGATTGATGTCCTTTTTTGTTCTATTTTCACCAAGATATATTGAAATATCAAAAATGACCGAATCTGAATTGAATGGTCATTACGGTAAAATATACCCTGATGCTTATCATTCATAACGTGGATAAATAAGCAGCATAATTAATTTTCTGTTTTGATAAAAAACCGCCTGCTATCTCATATGATGCAGGCGGTTTTTTCATCACCTGATTTTATCCTCCGCTCGGAAAAATCAATGTTTGCCCCGGAGCTTCACGGTTCAAGTGAATAAAATTCAGATGTTTTTCATAGTGATCAAGAATGTCACTGATGATTTGCTCTTTCGTGTACCCCATCAAATCATTACCCTGAGTTCCTTCCATCAGAAACGTCTCCAGCCGATAATAGTAAGACTTGCCTGATCTTGCCCGATAAGTGAATCCGGGTACGGAATAACGTTGGGGCCAAATCTGATAGACAAAGTTCTGTTCATCGCCCAAATCAACAACCAGCTCAAGTGGGTTAAGGCGTCTGTCATCTTTCGGGGGCAGAGTATTAAACTGGACTTTTGCTCCACGCATTACCAGTTCATTAGCAACTTCCAACATGGCAGGACGGCATACCCTATCTAGCATCCGTTGCGTATTTTTCGTGCCGGGAAAGTGCATCATGCGACTCAGACGCTGCTTCCAGTTCAATGAACCATTGTCATGAACGAGAGTGGGAGAGGTATTTTGCAACGAACTGGCTTTACGAAAATCTTCTACACGCAATGACTTATACAACCCAGCCATAACAAAGAAGATCACAAAGCTAAAAGGCAGTCCCATTATGACTGTGGTATTTTGCAAAGCAGAGATACCATTAGTCATGAGTATGCCTAATGTTAATACCCCAATCGCCACAGACCAGAAAACCCGCAGCCAATTCGGAGCATCATTGTTGATGTCACTGAGGTTAGACGTGAAATTCCCTAAAACCAGAGAACCAGAATCCGCCGATGTTACATAAAACAGCAGGCCGGTAATTGTGGCAACAGAAGCACTGAACGTGAAAGCGGGATAAAGTGCCAACAAACCATAAAAACCTTGTTCTGGGTGTTGTAGTACTGTTTCAGCTAATTGTCGATTGCCATGAAGGATTTCATATAACACACTGTTACCAAAAACCGATAACCATATCAGTGTGAAAACAAACGGAATGACTAATGTTCCCATAACGAACTGACGAATCGTTCTGCCACGGGAAATGCGCGCCAAGAATAAACCTACAAATGGCGACCATGCTACCCACCATGCCCAGAAAAATAGCGTCCAGCTATTCATCCACTCCGTCGGACGTTCAAATGCAAAACTGTTCAGCGTCATGCCCATGAAACGACTGATATAATCCCCGACATTCTGTACTAATCCATTAAGCAGAAATTCTGTATTGCCCACAAACAAGACAAACAAAACCAGACCCAATGCCAACAACACATTCAGTTCGGATAAAAATCGGATTCCTTTGTTCACTCCAGAGGTCACAGAAATGACTGCCATCACAACAGACAGCAGAATCAGGCCTCCCTGAACTATCAAACCTTGCGGTAAGCCAAAAAGTACTTTCAGGCCATAATTTAATTGTACTACCCCGATACCCAGAGTCGTCGCAATTCCAAAAATTGTCCCAATCACGGCTGCAATATCTACGGCATGCCCGATCGGGCCTTTTATCCGATTACCAAAGATAGGATAAAGTGCAGAACGAATAGTCAAAGGCAGGTTGTAACGATAGCTAAAATACCCCAATGCAATTCCCATCAAGGCATACATAGACCAGCCCGTCAGGCCATAGTGGAACAAAGTCCACACCATCGCCTGACGGGCTGCTTCAATCGTTTCCCCTTGACCCGTTGGTGGCTGCATATACTGCGTTACGGGTTCTGCCACCGAAAAAAACATCAAATCAATACCTATTCCGGCAGCAAACAACATCGAAGCCCAACTGAGCAGACTGAATTCAGGTTTGGATTGCTCTGGCCCCAATTTGATGGAACCAAAACGAGAAGTCGCAACAAAAATAACAAATACGATGTAAAGCGTAGCGGCAAGTAAATAGTACCATCCAAAAGTTTTGGAAACCCAATTCAGTGTGTTTTTTATCCAGATATTTGTTGCATCAGTAAAAAAGATCGTGAACAAAGAAAAAATGATAATCAATCCGGCAGAGACGAAAAAAACGACAGAGTTCAGTGTATCCTTCTGAGTGTTTTTTGGACTGTCTGGTGTGTTCATAGGCAGTTCCTGAAATTAATAAGTGTAGAAAGAAGAAAAAGAAAAATACCAATAAGATATTGAATTAAAAGTAAAATAAAAATTTAGACGAGTATTTTTCCTTACGAATTGTAAAAATATTGTAATAAAACATATTTAATTTTGATTGAACATTCAATTAAAAAAAAGTTTAATACTCGCCGAATGATTGATTTTCTGAGCATAAAATCATGCCAAAAATTGGAATGCAGTCGATAAGAAAACAGCAACTCATTGATGCAACATTAAGTGTCGTCAATGAAGTTGGAATGCAGGACGCAAGTATTGCGCAAATCGCCCGAAAAGCCGGTGTATCCAACGGTATTATCAGCCACTATTTCAAAGATAAAAACGGACTGCTGGAAGCCACCATGCGTTACTTATTGCAGCAACTAGGAATGGCTGTAGCACGTCGATTACGACTGCTCGACCACGCAACACCGTCTCAAAGGCTTAAGGCCATTGTTGAAGGAAATTTTGATCCCAGCCAAATCAGCAGCGCAGCAATGAAAACTTGGTTGGCATTCTGGGCAAGCAGTATTCATCAGCCTAACCTGTATCGGTTACAACAAGTCAATGAACGCCGTTTGTATTCCAATATCTGTGTCGAATTTAGGCGTGTACTGCCTAAAACAGAAGCACGACTGGCGGCACAAGGGCTTGCTGCATTGATTGACGGTATTTGGCTGAGAAGTGCATTGAGTAGTAACCCTTTTGATATAGAAAGTGCGTTAAAAATCACTATCGATTACATCGAACAGAAACTCGGGGCATCTGAGATCACCTGAGTTCTAATCGATAGATATCCTATATACCCGATGGATTTCTGGCCACAGATTGAGAGACAACGGGTATATACCGGCTCTTAAGGAGAATCCATGACCCATTTCGGATTACAGAAACTTTATATCCACGGTGCTTATGTTGATAGCACCAATCCCGATAAAAAAATTTTTGACGCAATTAATCCCGCCAATGGTGAGGTTATTGCTCAATTTCAATCCGCAACAGAGCAGGATGTTGATCTGGCCGTCGAAAGTGCTCAGCAAGGTCAAAAAATCTGGGCAGCAATGACAGCCACAGAACGCTCGCGGATTTTACACAAAACAGTCAATATCCTGCGCGAACGTAATGATGAACTCGCAGAATTAGAAACTCTGGATACCGGCAAACCACTTTCTGAAACCCAACAGGTTGATATTGTCACTGGCGCAGATGTACTGGAATATTATGCTGGTTTAATCCCTGCCCTTGAGGGCCAACAAATTCCACTACGGGAATCCTCTTTTGTCTATACACGTCGTGAGCCATTAGGTGTTGTGGCGGGTATCGGGGCATGGAACTATCCCATTCAGATTGCCCTCTGGAAATCAGCACCCGCTTTGGCCGCTGGCAATGCAATGATTTTCAAACCCAGTGAAGTCACTTCCCTCACCGCCCTGAAATTAGCCGAAATTTATACCGAAGCCGGTGTGCCTGATGGCGTATTTAACGTATTGACCGGGGCCGGACATGAGGTAGGACATTATCTGGCAATCCATCCTGATATCGCCAAAATGTCTTTTACCGGTGGCATTGTCACAGGCAAAAAAGTGATGGCCAATGCGTCTGGCTCAACGTTAAAAGAAGTCACAATGGAATTAGGGGGGAAATCTCCGCTAATCATATTTGATGATGCTGATCTGGATCGCGCCGCAGATATTGCCATGATGGCAAACTTTTTCAGCTCAGGTCAGGTGTGTACCAATGGAACACGGGTCTTTGTACCCAAAGATCTGCTCTCACAATTTGAAGCCAGAATTCTTGAGCGTGTTAAACGCATCCGCATCGGTTTGCCTCTCGATTCCAACACTAATTTTGGCCCTCTGGTCAGTTTTCCGCATATGGAATCTGTTTTGCGCTATATCGAAAGCGGTAAAAACAGTCATGCGCGCTTGCTTTGTGGCGGAGAACGCTTACAGGAAGGTGAATTGGCAAAAGGCGCATTTGTCGCACCAACGGTATTCAGCGATTGTACCGACGACATGCTGATCGTGCGGGAAGAAATCTTTGGCCCTGTGATGAGTATCCTGACTTATGAAACGGAAGAGGAAGTCATTGCCCGTGCCAATAACACAGATTACGGCTTGGGTGCAGGATTAGTAACAAAAGATCTTTCCCGTGCCCACCGTGTAATCCACCAACTGGAAGCCGGGATCTGCTGGATTAACACATGGGGAGAATCTCCGGCGGCCATGCCGGTCGGTGGTTATAAACATTCAGGAGTTGGCCGGGAAAATGGGCTGGTTACACTCCAACATTACACCCAAACCAAATCAATACAGGTGGAACTGGGCAATTTTGAGTCCCTATTTTAATCCATGACTGAAACAGAGGAGATAACAATGGTATTCGATTACATTATTATCGGTGCTGGTTCAGCGGGTAACGTACTTGCAACCCGTTTGACGGAAACCCCCGATATTACTGTCCTGCTACTGGAAGCTGGTGGGCCAGATTACCGATTCGACTTCCGTACCCAAATGCCAGCAGCGCTGGCATATCCCCTACAGGGAACCCGTTACAACTGGGCGTATGAAACCGATCCTGAACCCCATATGAATAACCGACGCATGGAATGTGGCCGCGGTAAAGGGCTGGGAGGTTCTTCACTCATTAACGGCATGTGCTATATCCGTGGCAATGCGATGGATTTTGATCATTGGGCAACACAGCCGGGTCTGGAAGACTGGACTTACCTTGATTGTCTGCCCTATTTTCGTAAAGCAGAGTCACGGGATATCGGTGCCAATGAGTATCATGGTGATAGTGGGCCTGTCAGTGTCACAACCCCCAAAGCAGGAAATAATGAACTCTTTCACGCGATGGTGGAAGCAGGAGTTCAAGCGGGCTACCCCCGTACAGAGGATCTGAATGGATATCAGCAAGAAGGCTTTGGCCCGATGGATCGTACTGTCACTCCCAAAGGGCGTCGGGCCAGCACAGCCCGGGGCTATCTGGATCAAGCCAGATCGCGTCCTAATCTCACCATCATTACCCATGCATTGACCGATATCATCAAATTTGAAGGAAAGAGCGCAGTTGGTGTCAGTTTCTATCAAAGGAATAGCTCGACTTTGACACACGCAAAAGCACGCAAAGAAATTTTGCTCTGTGCAGGGGCAATTGCTTCCCCACAGATTTTGCAGCGTTCTGGCATCGGCCCTGAAGAAGTCCTGCATGAGCTTGGCATTCCAGCTGTACAGGTGTTATCTGGCGTTGGTCAAAATCTGCAAGATCACCTTGAAATGTATTTACAATACGAATGCCTCAAACCCATCTCTCTTTATCCCGCCTTAAAATGGTATAACCAACCTCAAATCGGGGCTGAATGGTTATTCAAAGGCACAGGCATTGGCGCCAGTAATCAATTTGAAGCTGGTGGGTTTATTCGTACCAGTGAAAAATTTGCCTGGCCAAATATTCAATTTCATTTCCTGCCCGTTGCCATTAATTACAACGGCAGCAATCCCGTCAATCAACATGGTTTTCAGGCTCATGTTGGCTCCATGCGGTCTCCAAGCCGTGGTAGGGTGAAAATTAAATCACGGGATCCACGTCAGCATCCCAGTATTTTGTTTAACTATATGTCAGCAGAACAGGATTGGCAGGAGTTCCGCGATGCCATCCGCATTACACGGGAAATTATGACGCAACCCGCATTGGCTCCGTATTGTGGACGTGAAATCAGTCCTGGGGCTGAAATTCAGACTGATGAGCAGCTTGATGACTTTATTCGTCAACATGCCGAAACTGCATTCCATCCATCATGCAGTTGCAAAATGGGGACAGATGAAATGGCTGTCGTAGATGGTCAAGGCCGTGTGCACGGCATTAATCATTTACGTGTCATTGACGCGTCCATTATGCCGGGAATTATCACCGGTAATTTGAATGCCACGACCATTATGATGGCAGAAAAAATTGCTGATAAAATTCGGGGAATTAAACCGTTACCGCGTAGTCAGGCAAAATATTATGTCGCCAATGACAGACCTGTTCGTCAGTTGAAACAAAATAACTAATCAATAACTTAATATATATCCTATGGATTTCAAGATGCAGCCAACAAAGCTGCATCTTGAAATCCATAGGATATAGAAACAGACTAAAGCATCAATATGGGAAAATTAAAACATCTATGCAATATTATTAGTAAAGGAATTTACCCTTATTGATATTTAATATGGTAATAATTATCGTTTTATTACATCAAACTATTTTGGCTTTACCGAAAAAATGATTACACCAAATCCAATGTCATAAAAATATGTTCTGCCCCCTCTTCCAAATAAATTTCCCCCTGAGCTTGGTATCCCAAGCTTTCATAAAATGATTGGGCATGACATTGTGAAGATAGTTCTATCGTTGTGATATTATTTTTTCGACCATAATCTTCAATGTACTCCATGACCTTACGACCAACGCCTCGACCACGATAGTCTTTCAATACTGCAACACGCCCGACTTTGATTATATTGCTGTCTTTCACGATAACCCGTAGTACTCCAATGGGTTTTTCGCCATCAAATACCACTACATGCAGGGCTATATCATCATACTCATCAATATCCATTTCAGCAGAAAATCCTTGTTCATCCGCAAATACCTGTTTACGAATTTCAAATGCCTGCTGAATTAACTCTGGATTTTTTCTGCCTAAGCTGTGTTTTATTTTCATTATTATACCCTGAACATTATTTATAAAATCATCCTAAACTACTTTTAAACAGATTATTAAGTCAAGACAGAAAAGTAGAAAGATCATTTTATTATAATAGTATGAAAAACAAGGGTGATCATTTTCAGATCACCCTAAGACATTAATCAATTTTCAAACTGACAGGATATCAAATCAATACATTAACCTTCCTCTTTTTTATCACTATCACCTTTAAGGCTCTTGATTAAGTCATCCGTTTTTTTATCCGCTTCAGATTTCATATCTTCCGTCTTCGACTTCATGTCATCTGAAAGTTGATTGATCTTGTCAGTGGCCTGATGCTGTATATCTTCCGTTTTCGCTTTCATATTATCCATTACATCATTCGCTGTCTTAGTGGCATCATTCTGTACATCTGCCATCTTGGACTTTACTTGATCAGCGACATCACCAAAGGAATTACTGACCTGACCTTGCACTTCCTTGGATTTATCAATCATGCCATGACTTTCATTCAGAACGTTTTCCTTCATCTCCTGTGATTTTTCTTTTGCACTGTCCATCATCTCTGTGGCTTTCTTATCAGCATCAGTCTTCATTTGTACTGCGCTGTCTTTAGTTTGCTGTGCTGCATCTTCCGCTTTTTTAGAAGCATCATCACAACCAGCAATCAGTGCCACGATACCTGCCAATATCAAAGAACTCAGGATCTTTTTCTTCATTGACTAACCCCTTTGCAATTAAGGAAATTGCACTTACGGAAATGACTTCGCCGATGAGTGTTCTGGTCATTCTGTACAACAACCTATGCCACAACATCCCATAAACACGTTGATCTCATTGCTGACATGATCAGCAGTTGAGAAGGCTCTCATTTTGATTTGCCCGATTTCCTTTCTCAGGTGACTTATAACAATGAAAATATTTACTTGATCATAATTCAGGACATTTATGGCAAATAATAGTCAAAAATTAGAAAAACGCCCAATCGTAACCGTAATTCAAAAAATTTTAAGTCACACAGTTTCAGGATCATTAGTGCTGGGGGCCGCATTCTCCGGCACTGTTTACGCGACCGAAAATCCAACGGGGCAAAAATCTGAAAAGAAAAATGAGGTGGTAAAATTATCCGGGCTTTCTGTTGTCGGGAGTTTACACAACAGCACCAGTGCGGGCAGTTCTGTACTCAAAAAGGAAGATATTGACCGGACTCAGGCCGATAACATTGCTCAATTGCTCGATCAACTGCCGGGTGTTTCGATGTCGGGATCTCCGCGTCCCGGTGGGCAAACACTCAATATTTGGGGGATGGGGGCAAATGAAGATGTAAAAGTCACGCTGGATGATTCTCCAAAAGGTTTCCAAAAATATCGTCAGGGTTCTATCTTTATTGAACCTGAGTTAATTAAGCGCATAGATATTGATAAAGGGCCACACAATTTACTGAATGGTAATGGCGGATTTGGTGGCTCCGTCAAAGTTGTAACCAAAGATGCCAATGATTTACTTCGTCCCGATGAAAATTGGGGAGGATTGATTAAACAGAGCTATCACACCAATAACAGACAATGGATCAATAGTGGCGCCCTGTTTGGCAGAGATCCTGATGGTTTTGCAGATGGGTTACTCTACGTGAGTAAGCGCGATGGCCATAATATAAAACGCCCCGATGGTACACGTTTTGAGTTTTCACAAAACAATCAAACGTCTTTTTTATTAAAAACCAATGTGTATCCCAATGACACGCATACATTGAGCTTTTCAGCCATGCACTCCGAATCCGATGGCTGGCAGCCGTGGGCGGCTAGACGGGGTAAGATGGAGGTTCCGTCAATCAGCGATGTAAAACAACATGGCTGGGATGGAGCATGGAAGAGAAAACTTGTCTTTCGTAATCAAGTCGACCAAAATTATACGGCCAAATGGAATATCGCGCCCGAAGACAATCCATGGCTAAATCTGACGATGACTTATGCGTATTCCAAAACCAAACAAGACGATAGTCGCCCGGAAAATGCTGCTAATGTTTTCGGCGGATTAATGGGCAATAAAAGCTGGGTTGACTACATCGATAATACCGCGGATATCAAGAATAAAAGTATCTTCTCAACAGGCATAATCAAGCATGAATTATTGGTGGGAACGCGTTGGCATAAAAAGGATAGCGACGTTTTAATCTTCGATAAAAGTAAGAAAAAAAATGCCGAGTATAATTATGGTTATCATCAACCTAGCTATATGCCAGCCGGTAGTCAACAAACTTACAGCATATATATTCAAGACTCCTTGAAACTGGGCAATGTTACCGTAACTCCGGGTGTCCGCTACGACCATATCAAAAATGTTGGTGAAGAGAATAAGGCACCGAGATTTAACAACAAATCACCTGAAGCAAACCATGACTACCGCAGTGTAACTTATACTGGCTGGTCGCCCCATTTGGGCGTGATGTGGCAAGCCAGCAAAAACCTTTCCCTGTTTGCGGATATCAGCCGTACATGGCGAGCACCATTGGTTGATGAGCAATATGAGGTTCAATCAGTTTTCACCAGCCTCTCAGGCTCCAGCCGTAATCTTGATGTTGAAAGGATGGCAGGAGTACGACTCGGCGCGGTTCTCGATTTCGATAATCTGATGTTTGAAGATGACAGTCTGCAAATTCGTACCACCTTGTTCCGCAATCGTGGTAAAGATGAAATTTTCAAAAGACGTGGGATTTATTGTGAAGCTCAAGTTGAAAGTGGTTCTAGCAGTGCATGTGGAAAATCACTGGCAAACTACCGCAACCTGCCGGGATATACCATCGAAGGTCTGGAAATTGAAACCTTCTACGACAGCAGAACGCTATTCGGTAAATTCTCTTTCTCTACTATACGCGGTCAGCGTGATACTTCTATGAGAGATCCATGGATAGGCCATAAAACCTGGTTTACGGAAATTCCGCCGACTTCTGCACATGTCATGTTAGGTTTCAAGATCCCACAATGGCAGATGAAGATGGGATGGAAAGGAGACTTTATCCGCAAACAAGATCGTTCACCTGTGGATGATGATCCAATGGCTGGATATTGGTCATTACCTAAAAGTAAAGGTTATGCCTTGCACGGCCTGTTTGCTAGCTGGCGTCCTCCTTATATGAAAGGCTTCGAAGCCCGCATCACTGTCGATAACCTGTTTAACCGTGCTTACTATCCTTACTTAGGGGAAAAGGTTTCGGGTATTGGCCGTAACTACAAGTTCAGTATTTCACAGCAATTCTAACTGACATTTAATCACTCACTTTTTAACCCTCTTAATTTTTAAGGGGGTTAAGCCTAAAATTCTACATTGACTTTCCCCAACAAATACAAATAATAATCATTATCGTATTTATCCTACCTCATTTAGGTAATATCATCATGGCGGTGCAAAAAAGCACATTTGGGCACAATGAAATCGCCCATAAACTCTATTTCGACCACCACCGTTGGTTATGCTGCTGGATCAGACAAAACAGTGCCTTTCCGAACCATGCTGAAGATCTCACCCATGAGATCTTTATCAAACTGATGCAGTCTTCGGACCTTGCAGATATCCGCCAGCCAAAAGCCTTTTTGATGACGATAGCCCGAAGAACCATCGCTAATTACTACCGCAGGAAAAAACTTGAGGACAGTTATCTGGAATATGTCCGTACAGCGCCGAAAATTTCATCAAATTCTTCTGAATATCAGTTTTTGCTGTTAGAACAGTTAGACAGGATAGATAAAACTCTCGATGAGCTTCCGACAAAATCCCGACAGGCATTTTTGCTGACACAACTGCAAGGGATGCGCTATAAAGATGTGGCGGAAAACCTTGGTGTTTCAATGAGTTCGGTAAAAAGCTACTTACAGCAAGCTCATAAGAAGTGCTCTCTCCTTTCTCCCCTGTAATAAATCAATGTTCCACCAGCAGATCATCTTACAAAGACTATTTTTCAGCCAAGAGCTGGCCTTTTTCCGGAGGGGTGCTGGTGAATGGTTATTCAAATCCTGCTAGAATTCGCGGCGTGAAATAAACATTATCGTAGTGAGTTGACAAAAAATAATACCAACAGGTTACTTAAATGGAAAGTATGTGCCAGAAACTGAATGTTCTGCGTAAAGCTGATAACTTATTAATGGCTCATAAGCCTAATAACAGCTCAGGTATTAAGCGATTTATTTTAGAATTTCTTTTCTTTGGATTGATTAATGCGCGCTCGTGCTTATTTGCCGGTTTCTTTTTTTTGGCTTTATTTTTGGTTCCGGCAAAAGGCGTCATAGGCATACCGCGTTATGATGTGCTATTAGTATTTGCAGTGGCCTTTCAAGCATTACTGATATGGTCAAAACTCGAAACATGGGATGAACTGAAAGCGATCTGCGTCTTCCATTTAGTCGGTTTCATCATGGAGCTATTTAAAACATCAGCATCGATTAGTTCATGGCAATATCCTGATGCCGCGTTTACTAAACTTTGGGGAGTCCCACTATTTACAGGTTTTATGTACGCGGCCGTGGGAAGCTTCATTATACAGTCATGGCGCTTTTTTAAGGTACGTATTGAGCATTACCCACCGTATTGGATGGCAACACTGGTGGCACTGGCAATTTATATCAACTTCTTTAGTCATCATTATATTGATGATTATCGCTGGTACTTAACTGCTTTTATTTTCGGGTTATATGCACGTGGTACTGTTTTTTATACGCCGTTGGATAAAGAACGCAGAATGCCACTATTACTTGCTTTTATACTGATTGGTTTTTTTATTTGGCTGGCGGAAAACTTCGGGACTTTCTTTGGGATCTGGCAATATCCACATCAATTAGGCGCTTGGTCTGTTGTTCATGCAGGAAAATGGGGGGCATGGTCATTATTGGTGGTTGTTACCTTTACGATTGTCGTTCACCTTAAACATATCAAAGCGAATGTAGCAGTTTCCCGTTAATTTAGTAATGTCTCTTTTTCATGCATAACAGTATGAAACGATATTATCCTAGAAAAATCATAGGATTATTTATTGGCAGTGGAAGATATAATCAGCCGACACTGGCAGACGAAGTCAACGCACAATTGCAAACTATGCGTTAGCCCTAATGTCTGTATGGTTCCTCATTCTGTAAAAACCCGCTGCTTTTTCTAACAACGGGTTATACTCAAATACTATTTCTTAGCTGATTACTCATTTTTTAATAATAGACTTGTTATTAAAAAATGCGATTTTTCCCCAGCTGGGCAAGACGAGCTGCTTCCCTTGCCTCACGCTTTTTACGGGCATCACAGGGTTCAGGGCAATCACACACTTTTTCTACACCGATGCTTCCCAGACCGCCACAGCTTCCCTGAATGCTCTTGCGCTTAAAGATGTAACCCAGCGCCATTCCCGCAAAAGCCAGCAGGAAAAAGATAAAAGTAGCAATAAAGACTTCCATAACTTCTTCCTCTCTTATTTCTTCTGTAAGAATGGCTTAAAAGCCGCGCTGTAACGCTCTTCAAAACCATCTTTCGTTTTGACAATCATAAAGACAGGAATATTCAGCTTCTCAGCGACTTCCATTCCTTTCTCCGGCCCCAATACATCCAGCCCTGTAGAGAAACCATCCGCACTCATGCATGTCGGTGCTATCACCGTAATGGAAACCAAATTATGACTGATCGGCTTGCCTGTCTTAGGGTTAATAGTGTGAGAATAGCGTACACCATTTTGTTCAAAGTAATTGCGGTAATCCCCCGATGTTGCCACAGACATATTACCGGGTTCAATGATCTCCTGAGCACTCTGTTCCATGCCTGTATCTGATGGTTTTTCAATCGCTATCCGCCACGGATTTCCTTTACCATTGTTACCCGAGGTGCGAACTTCACCACCAATATCAACCATGTAATTTTTGATGTTCTGAGATTCCAGATACTCAGCGACAGCATCAACGCCATACCCCTTAGCAATAGAAGAGAGGTCAACATAAAGTTCAGGAATGGATTTAATCAGATTATTGCCTTCAACAGACAAGTGATCGATCCCCGTCCAAGCACGGCGAGTCGCTAATTCTTCATCCGTAGGTGCTTTGGTAATTCGCCCTTCAGGCCCGAATCCCCACAAATTCACCAATGGGCCAACAGTGACATCCAGTGCCCCTTCTGTCAGCTTATTGATTCGAATGGCTTCCTTAACAACTTTTGCCGTAGCGGCGGAGACAGGAAAAGGCTTATTCACTTCCCGGCTTTGATTAAAACGACTCAATTCAGAATTTGGCCGGTAAGTGGACATTTGATCGTTCACTTCTTCCAGTAGCCGATCAATCTCTTTTTGCAGGTTTTCCGGGGCAGGTACAGACGAGTCAGCAACATATTTAACGGAGTAATACGTTCCCATTGTCTGCCCATTCAGGTTTTTCTGCTCAGGGCCACCACATGCTGCCAGCAGCATAACTGCAAACAACAATGCTCCCCAGTTGATAATCTTTTTACTCAACATAACTTACTCTTTCTGAATCGTCAGCGCCCACTAATGTGGGCGCTTGTCGTTAAATCCATTGGGTATACAACCATCAGCCGCCGAAATCATCCAGCATGATGTTTTCATCTTCTACGCCAAGATCTTTCAGCATCTTGATGACCGCAGCGTTCATGACCGGAGGTCCACACATGTAGAATTCACAATCTTCTGGTGCCGGATGATCTTTCAGGTAGTTTTCATACAGGACATTATGAATAAAGCCGGTATAACCCTCCCAATTATCTTCCGGCAAAGCATCAGACAGTGCCACATGCCATGTGAAGTTCTCATTTTCTGCCGCCAACTGGTCGAAATCTTCGGTATAGAACATTTCACGCTTGGAACGTGCCCCATACCAGAAGGTAATCTTACGCTTGGAACTCAAACGATTGAGCTGATCGAAGATGTGAGAACGCATTGGCGCCATACCTGCCCCACCACCGATGAAGATCATTTCTGCATCAGTGTCTTTCGCAAAGAACTCACCGAATGGGCCAGAAATAGTCACCTTATCACCGGCTTTCAGTGACCAGATGTAAGAAGACATGATACCCGGAGTAACATCCGGATTCCTCGGTGGTGGCGTAGCGATACGCACGTTCAGCATGATAATGCCGTGCTCTTCCGGATAGTTTGCCATTGAATAAGCACGAACTGTCGGCTCACTGACTTCAGAGACATAACGGAACAGATTGAATTTATCCCAATCTTCGCGGTATTCCTCTGGAACATCATAGTCAGCATAACGGGCAACATGTGGCGGACACTCAATCTGAATGTAACCACCTGCACGGAATGGCACGACTTCGCCATCAGGAATTTTCAGTTTCAATTCTTTAATGAAAGTCGCTTTGTTATCATTAGAGATAACTTCACACTCCCATTTCTTAACGCCGAAAATTTCCTCTGGCAATTCGATTTTCAGGTCTTGCTTAACATTGACCTGACATGCCAGACGGCAGCCTTCTTTCGCCTCACGCTTATTAATGTGGGAAAGCTCAGTCGGCAGGATATCACCACCACCGTCCTTGATTTTCACACGGCACTGACCACAAGAGCCGCCGCCACCACACGCAGAGGAGACAAAAATCCCCTGATTGGAAAGCATGTTCAATAACTTGTCACCAGCGGGAGCAGAGAAACTTTTGTCCTCATCGCCATTGACTTCAACTTTAATATCCCCGGTGTTCACTAACTTAGATTTTGCGAACAAAATCATTGCCGTCAGTACCAACACAATCAGGGTAAACATTACTACGCCTAAAATGATTATATCCATGAATTCTTCTCGCCCTTAGAGCTGCACACCGGAGAAGGACATAAAGCCCAATGCCATCAAGCCAGTAGTGACAAAGGTGATGCCCAATCCTTTCAGGCCTGCCGGAACATCCGCATATTTCATTTTTTCACGGATAGCAGCCATCAGAACAATCGCCAGCATCCAGCCCATACCTGAACCGAAACCGTATACGATAGACTCACTGAAGTTATAGTCACGCTGTGCCATGAAAGAAACGCCACCGAAAATCGCACAGTTCACCGTAATCAACGGCAGGAAAATCCCCAACGCGTTGTAAAGTGCCGGAACATAACGGTCTAAGATCATTTCCAGAATCTGTACCAGTGCAGCAATCACCCCGATAAAGGTAATGAAGTTCAGGAAGCTCAAATCAACCCCATCCATCAAGGCTCCATCACGGAGTACCAGATTGTAGACAAGGTTATTGGCAGGAACAGAAATTCCCAATACAACAGTTACGGCAACACCCAGGCCGAAAGCTGTCTTCACGTTCTTTGATACCGCCAGAAACGTACACATACCGAGAAAGAAAGATAACGCCATATTCTCGATAAAGACTGCGCGGACAAACAAACTAATATAGTGTTCCATTTTGTTTGTTACTCCTTCTCAACCTGCGCAGGTTTCAGAGTCCGCAGACCCCAAATCAGCATACCAATAATGAAGAATGCACTCGGTGCCAGCAGGAACAGGCCATTCGGCTGATACCAGCCGCCATTTTTAACAGATTCCAGCACTGTAATACCGAATAATTTTCCGGAACCAAACAGTTCACGCAGGAATCCAACCAGCAACAGAATAACGCCGTAACCTAAGCCGTTACCGATACCATCCATGAAACTTTCAACAGGAGGCGATTTCATGGCGTAGGCTTCAGCGCGCCCCATTACGATACAGTTCGTGATGATAAGACCAACAAACACCGATAACTGTTTGGATATTTCGTAAGCATAAGCCTGCAAAATCTGATCTACCACAATAACCAGTGATGCGATGATTGCCATCTGTACAATGATTCGCACACTGCCGGGAATGTAGTTACGAATCAATGAAATGAAAAAGTTAGAAAACGCTGTAACCAGTGTCACAGCAATCGTCATAACCAACGCAGTTTCCAGTTTGGTGGTCACAGCCAACGCTGAACAAACCCCCAAAACTTGCAATGCAATCGGGTTATTATCAAACAACGGCCCAAGAAGGACGCGTTTTATCTCTTTACTGTCAGCCATCTTTCAAGGCTCCCTCACGTACTTTTTTCAGGAACGGGCCAAAACCGTTATCACCCAGCCAGAAATCAAACATATGCTGAACACCGTTGGAAGTCAGGGTCGCTCCGGACAGGCCATCTACACCGTAAGGATTATCATTTGCGCCACCACGGACGATCTTAAGTGCAGGAACACCTTGTGGGTTATAAAGCTTTTTGCCCACCCACTGCTTGCGCCATTGGGGGTTATCAACTTCACCACCCAAACCCGGGGTTTCACCATGAGAATAATAACTGATGCCACGAGATGTTACGCCGTCTACATCAATGGAAATAAAGGCATACATCATTGACCATAAACCAGATCCATAGATAGGCAGAACCAGTTCAGTCGTTTTGCCGTTCTCATCTTTCACCAGATAAATTTCGGCCATATTGGCGCGGCGGCGGATTTTTGCCAGATCCTGCTCTGGTGGCAAAGCAATACTGCTTTCATCACTGTGCAGAGCATTCTTCAGATCAAAATCGCCATGACTTTTTTCCCGCGTTGCTGTTTTCAAATCAAGCAATTCAGGCTGAATACGGCTGGCATAAATCTCGTTGATTTCCGCAGTCGTCATGCCGGGTTGCAATAAACCCGCTACATCCAGAATATTACGCTGTTTATCCAGCAGCTTCTGCTCCTGTTGCTGCGCTTTTAAACCTACTGCTGCACCGGCAACAACAATCGAACAGACAAGACACAGCACAAAAACAACGAGAAACGTTCTGCCAATGCTGTCATTGTTTTTTGGTTTATCATTAGCCACGGGCTTTTCTCCGCTTAATATTGGCCTGCACGACCAGATAATCGAACAGTGGCGCGAACAGATTAGCGAACAGAATCGCCAACATCATCCCTTCCGGGTAAGCCGGGTTTACGACTCTGATCAGAACACACATAGCACCAATCAGAATACCGTATGCCCATTTCCCTTTATCCGTAAATGCAGCGGATACAGGATCTGTAGCCATAAAGATCATACCAAAAGCAAAGCCACCCAGAACCAGATGCCAATACCACTCCATAGAAAACATTGGATTAGTGGTAGAGCCAATCAGGTTAAACAGGTAAGAAGTCGCAATCATACCGAGCATGACACCCGCAACAATGCGCCATGAAGCGATACGGGCAAACAGAATAATGGCACCACCGATGAGGATCATCAGCGTGGAAACTTCACCGACTGAACCCGGGATGTTACCAATGAAAGCATCCAGCCATGTGACTGGCTGTCCGGTAATGGTATTGACCAGACCGTGGCTACCCGCTGTTGCCCATTGAGACAGGGGAGTTGCACCAGAAAAACCATCAGCCGCAGTCCAAACCAAATCCCCTGAAATCTGAGCCGGATAAGCAAAGAACAGGAAAGCACGGCCCGCCAGTGCAGGGTTAAGGAAGTTACGGCCTGTACCGCCGAAGATTTCCTTCGCAACCACAACACCAAAGGTAATCCCTACTGCTGCCTGCCATAATGGCAAGGTTGGCGGTACAATCAGCGCAAACAGGATAGAACTGACAAAGAAACCTTCGTTGATTTCATGTTTGCGGATAATGGCGAACAGAACTTCCCAGAAACCACCCACCACAAAAACAACGGCATAAATTGGCAGGAAGTAGGTCGCTCCCAGCAATGTTTTGCTGACCCAGCCTGCATCCGGTGTCAGTGATGCACCAAGATACTGGGCAAGCACGTAATGCCAGTCAGACGCCAGAACCTGCTGTAATGCATCTCCGCTGTATAAATGGGTCAGAGCCGGGATTGCCTGATTACCAACGTTATACATTCCCCAGAACATTGCCGGAAAAACAGACATCCATACCAAGATCATCATACGTTTGAGATCGATGGCATCACGAACGTGGGCACGTCCTTTTGTCACTGTACCCGGAGTATAGAAAACGGTGCTCACTGCCTCATAGAGAGGATAATATTTTTCCAGTTTGCCACCGGCCTCAAAGTGGTGTTCTACTTTTTCAAATAAATTTTTCAGGCCCATGAATTACCCTTCCAGCTCAATCTTAGTCAGCACGTCACGCAATACCGGACCGTACTCATATTTGCCGGGGCAAACATAGGTACACAATGCCAAGTCTTCTTCATCCAGCTCCAGACAACCCAGTGTCTGAGAACCGTCAGTATCGCCTGCAAGCAAGTCACGCAGCAGATGTGTTGCCATGATGTCCAGCGGCATCACACGCTCATAGTTGCCAATTGGCACCATAGAGCGCTCCCCACCATTTGTTGTGGTTGAGAAAGCGAAACGTTTATTTTTCAGGAAGTGACCAATTGTGGTACGAGTAATGGAGAACTTGTTAATTCCCGGCGCAATCCAGCCGAACAACTCTTTTTCACGGCCTTCAGCAAGAACTGAAACCAACGTATGGAAACGACCAAGATAATGAAGAGCATCATCTGATTTTGTACCACACAGCACAGAACCAGAAACAATCCGGTTCTCACCCTCTTTCAGCTGGTCTTGTGTCAATTCCAGCAAATCAGCACCTAATTGAGTGCGAACTAAACGGGGTGATTTAACCTGAGGGCCAGCCAGAGATACGACGCGATCAGTATAAAGCTCACCTGTGGTAAATAGCTTACCAATGGTAATGACATCCTGATAACCCAGATGCCATACTGTTTTTTTCGCACTGACAGGTTCAATGAAATGGATATGGGTACCAACCAGCCCTGCGGGATGTGGGCCCATAAACTGGTTATATGTGATTTGAGTGTTGTTTCCTGCTGTTGGAATCTTTCCAGCGCCGTGGCAGACGTGAATTTTTCCCTCTGTCAATTTAGACAGAACATTCAGGCCATCAACAAAAGCCTCTTCCTGAGTCGCGATAACAACTAATGGATCAGCAGCCAATGGCTGAGTATCCATTGCCGTGACGAAGATTGCCTTTGGTGTGGAACCGGGAGCAGGAGAACGACTGAAAGGGCGTGTACGCAATGCCGTCCACAATCCTGACGCAAGCAGGTTTTTTTCTGCCTGTTCACGGCTCAGACCAGAAAGTTCTGCGCGATCATAACGATCAAACTCCACTTTCTCATCACCATTTACTTCAATCACTACGGATTGCAGGACTCGGCGCTCACCACGCCCGATGGTTACAACTTTCCCGCTTGCTGGACTGGTGAAAACAACCCCTGGATTCTTCTTATCTTCAAAAAGAATTTGACCTTTTTTGACATGCTCACCTTCCTTCACAAGCATAGAAGGACGCATTCCAACATATTCTTCGCCTAATAAAGCGACATGGCGAATTGTCGGACCGTCTTCTATAACTTGGGCAGGTGCTCCCGCTATCGGGAGGTTGAGTCCTTTTTTAATTTTAATCATAAGATTTGCACAAGTTTATCAGTTAAATCATATGCTACAAATTACCCTACGGTATTCTCTTGGGTAACGTAGCGACTTCAGTAATAAAAAACACCTTGAGCGACATATGTCTCAAGTTATTCACTCCGATAATCGTTACAATTTTCTCTTAAGTTTCGTCGGCGGTAATTCTAACATCTCCCCCCCTGACTGTCTGATTAATCGAGTGACTTAGCTCAAGCAAATAAGAATAATTTCTCTGCTGAACCGTTAACCATTCGAGAAAGACGAAACAAATACTCACCTTTCCCTACAAAAGAGCAATTTTCAACCTAAAAGTAACTTCTCAAAGCTTGGGTATCACTGCTATCTTTCACTCAATATTTCGTCAAAAAATAGCAATTCTAAACCCAATATTTCATCAATCTGTTACCCATTCACACGGTTATGTTATGAAAAAAATGGCGCTTTCTCTTTCAGTTAGCTTATTTCTATTCCATGTGCCTTTTTCTGTCATGGCACGTTCATCCATATCAGCACCTGCCATTACACAAAATACGCTATCATGGCTCAAGCTATCGTCCGAAAAGCCCCCCTTGGAACAAATTGGTACCGAAGTTTTCATCCAAATATTCAAAGAAGAAAGAATTCTTGAACTTTATACAAAAGGCAACACAGGCCGTTATCAATTAACCCGAAGCTACCCTATCTGTAATTACTCTGGTGGGCTTGGTCCCAAAACACTGGCAGGTGATTTCAAAAGCCCTGAAGGGTTTTATCATGTCAGCCTTAAACAGTTAAAGCCGAATAGCCGCTATTACCGGGCTATTAATCTGGGTTTTCCAAATGAATTTGATAAATCCAAAGGCTATTCTGGTAATAACTTAATGATTCATGGTGAGTGTAAGTCTATTGGCTGTTATGCCATGACTAATCGCTATATGGATGAAATATACCAATACGCAGAAAGTGCATTTTATCACGGACAGCATGAAATAAAGATCAATATTTATCCCTTCAGGATGACACCACAGAATATGAGACTACACAAAAATAACGACAATAATCCGTTTTGGAAACAATTAATGCCCGCCTATATCTATTTTGCCAAGAATGGAATGCCTGCCACTGTCAGCGTAATAGACGGGCAATATGTGGTTAATGAAAAACCTGAAAATCCGCCATCCTTTTTGGATGCTGAATCAAACTATTCTCTCACCGAGATGAAATAACACATAATCACCCGATTCAATGCGGTGCCAGGCTTCATTTCCGGTTAAAGGTTGGGTAGCTATCACTGATACGACATCCCCGGGCTGGGTATGCTGATGAAAATCAATTTCAACATCCTGATCAAGCAATTTAGCCCTGCCAAAAGGAGCACGACGGGTAATCCAATGCAATTGAGTCGAACAATACGCCATGACAAATTGCCCGTCTGATAACAGCATATTGAAAACCCCTTTCTCTCTCAGTTCTCCGGCCAGCGATGCAATGAACTTAAATACCGCAGGCCAATTGGAAGGACGTTTGGGGTACTTCAGAGATAATTGATGCAATATCCAGCAAAACGCCGATTCACTGTCTGTTTCACCGACTGGACGATAGTTACCGGTTTTCAGGTTTTGGTATCCCTTCAATTGTCCATTATGGGCATAAGTCCAATATTTTCCCCATAACTCACGGGTAAAAGGATGGGTATTTACCAGAGAAACATTCCCGCGATTTGCCTGACGAATATGGGCCACAATGACTTCTGACTTGATTGGACAGCCCTGTACAAATTGAGCCACTGGTGAATGACAACTGGCTTGGTGATCTTTAAACGTCCTGTATCCCAAACCTTCATAGAAGGTAATTCCCCAGCCATCTTTGTGAGGACCTGTATGCCCCCCACGCTGAAATAAACCACTCAGACTGAAAACGATATCTGTCGGCACATTGGCACTCATGCCAAGTAATTCACACATTACCCACCCCTAACGACTACTCCTGACGCCTATTCCCAATGGACAGCAATCAGGCTTTTACCATTTCTTTTTCAATCAATTGAATCAAGATATGAATGACCTTGATATGGATCTCCTGAATACGATCAGCATAGCCAAAATGAGGTACCCGGATTTCAACATCTGCTGTTCCCGCCATTTTGCCGCCATCTTTACCTGTCAGAGTAATGACTTTCATTCCCTTGGCACGGGCAGCTTCAATCGCCTTGATGATATTGCCGGAATTTCCTGAAGTCGAAATACCCAGCAATACGTCACCTTTCTGACCCACTGCCTCAATATAGCGGGAAAATACATAATCGTAACCAAAATCATTGCTTACACAGGATAAATGACTCGGATCGGAAATCGCAATGCCCGGATATCCCGGACGGTTTTCACGGTAACGACCTGTCAATTCTTCCGCAAAATGCATGGCATCACAATGCGAACCACCATTACCGCAGGAGAGTACTTTTCCTCCTGTTTTAAATGAACCAGCCAGTAAAACAGCCGCTTTTTGAATGGCGTCAATATTTGCATCATCGTTGAGGAATTTAGCCAGAGTATCTGCGGCTTCAGATAATTCACTGCGAATCAGATCTTGATACATGGGACTCGTACTCCTGAAAGGTCTTCGGGATTAATAATATCTGCCACTCAGTGTAACGGATTCCCCCTCTTGAAAGAAGATACCATCACATCTCTGTGAAATTATCGCGCATAAAACTTAAATGACTTTGTGAGCTAGATTGTAATTAAGATGTAAATGTATTGATAAAAGCGTTTTCCTCATCTAAAACAGAAGAACATCACAACAGGTCAGACCTCTGACAACTCAACCTGAGATTTACAGGAGTTTTACTATGACCGCTCTCAGCATTATTTTGTTTTTAGTCTTGATTGGCGGACTTTGTTACCGCAAAGTCAGCTTAACTATCAGTAGTTTACTGCTTGTTGCCTACACATTAGTGATGGGCATCACCAGCCTTTGGAGCTACTGGTTGTTGTTACCACTGGCCATTATCCTATTCCCTCTTGTCTTTGCTCCAACACGTATCTCTTTATTTTCTGCGCCTGGCTTAAAAGCTTTCCGTAAAGTCATGCCCAGCATGTCCACAACAGAAAAAGAAGCCATTGATGCAGGAACAACATGGTGGGAAGGCGATCTGTTCCGGGGTAACCCTGATTGGCAAAAGCTGCATAATTATCCAAAACCACAGTTAACTGCTGAAGAACAAGCATTTATTGATGGTCCAGTAGAAGAAGCCTGCCGCATGGCAAATGATTTCCAAATCTCCCATGAACTGGCTGACTTACCTCCGGAGCTTTGGACTTACCTGAAAGAAAATCGTTTCTTCGCCATGATCATCAAGAAAGAATATGGTGGTCTGGAATTCTCTGCTTATGCTCAATCTCAGGTACTGCAAAAACTGGCGGGTGTATCAGGTATTCTGGCGATTACTGTCGGTGTACCTAACTCTTTGGGGCCCGGTGAGTTATTGCAACACTATGGCACTGAGGAACAGAAAAAACATTATCTCCCCGGTCTTGCGAGCGGAGATGAAATTCCGTGCTTTGCTTTGACCAGCCCTGAAGCTGGCTCAGATGCAGGGGCTATCCCTGATACTGGTGTCGTCTGCATGGATGAATGGCAAGGCGAGCAAGTTCTCGGTATACGCCTGAACTGGAATAAGCGTTATATCACTCTGGCTCCTATCGCCACTGTTCTGGGATTGGCATTCAAACTGTACGACCCTGATCATCTGCTGGGTGATACCGAATCATTGGGTATTACTTGTGCCTTGATCCCAACCAATACCCCGGGGGTTGAAATTGGTCGTCGCCACTTCCCTCTGAATATTCCATTCCAGAACGGTCCAACCCGTGGCAAAGATATTTTCGTTCCTATCGATTACATCATTGGCGGGCCAAAAATGGCAGGACAAGGCTGGCGTATGCTGGTTGAATGCTTGTCTGTTGGTCGTGGCATTACCCTGCCATCCAACGCGACAGGTGGATTAAAAAGTGCGGCGATGGGAATTGGTGCTTACTCCTATATTCGCCGTCAGTTCAAAATGCCTATCGGCAAAATGGAAGGTATCGAAGAGCCATTGGCCCGCATCGCTGGCAACTCTTACCTGATGGATGCGGCTGCAACCATAATTACCAGCGGCATCATGCAGGGCGAAAAACCCGCAGTCCTGTCTGCTATCGTGAAATACCACTGTACTCACAGAGGTCAGCGTTCCATCATTGATGCGATGGACATCGCTGGTGGTAAAGGTATCTGTCTTGGGCCATCCAACTTCCTTGCCCGTGCTTATCAGGGAGCTCCAATTGCCATTACCGTGGAAGGTGCAAATATCCTGACCCGCAGCATGATCATCTTTGGTCAAGGTGCAATTCGCTGCCATCCTTATGTACTGGCTGAAATTGCCGCAGCAGAAAGCAATGATGTGAAAGCCTTCGATAAAGCCCTATTTGGTCACTTGGGACATGTGACCAGCCACACCCTGCGCAGTCTGTGGCTCGGCATTGCCAAGGGTAGAACCAGCAGCTCACCAGTAAGTGATGCTACGCGTCGTTACTACCAGCACATTAACCGCCTGAGTGCCAACCTTGCCCTGCTCTCTGATGTTTCAATGGGAGTATTAGGCGGTAGCCTGAAACGCCGTGAACGCATTTCAGCTCGTCTCGGAGACATCCTGAGTCAAATATTCCTGGCTTCTGCTGCCTTAAAACGCTATGACGACGAAGGCCGTCAGAAAGAAGATTTACCATTGGTACAATGGGCGGTAGAAGATACTTTGCATCAGGCAGAGCTGGCAATGGACGATTTACTGCGCAATTTCCCTAATCGTTTGGTTGCTGGTTTAATGCGTGTGATTGTCTTCCCATTAGGCCGTTCACATACAGCACCGTCCGATAAGCTGGATCACAAACTGGCTCAGATATTACAGACTCCTTCTGCAACCCGTAGCCGTATCGGACGTGGTCAATATCTGACACCAAGCGAATACAACCCTCATGGGTTACTGGAAGAAGCACTGCACGATATCATCGCCGCAGAGCCAATCCATGCTCGCTTAAGCCGTGAAGCAGGCAAAAATCTGAGCTTCACTCGTCTGGATAAACTGGCTGAAAAAGCATTGTCAGAGCATAAAATCACTCAGGAAGAGGCTGATATTCTGAAACGTGCCGAAAACAGCCGACTGCGTTCAATCAATGTCGATGAGTTTGAGGCGGATGCTTTTGCTGTACCACATTCAGCAAAAAAGCCTGAAAGTCAGCGTCAAACTAAAGCTGCCTGATGCTGACTGAAAAATATGAGTAACAACAAATACGGGGACAAAAAAGTCCCCGTATTTTATTTTAAATGGATTCCAAAGATAACAACTCTTCTATCGTCTGGCGGCGCCGAACCAGACGAGCTTTCCCTTCGGTAAACAAAATTTCGGGAAGCAGAGGGCGGCTATTATAATTTGAAGACATTGATGCCCCGTAAGCCCCTGTATCGTGGAAAATAAGATAATCTCCGACCCGGACACGAGGCAGCATACGCGGTATAACCTCCCCTCCTTCCAACTGGGTAAAAACATCCCCAGATTCGCATAACGGCCCAGCAACCAATGTTTCCCGTACAGTTGCTTCATGGATAGTTGCTTCATGGACAGTTGCTTCATGGACAATGGTTTCCTGTAAATCAGCATCGTCAGCATGATTATTCACTGGCAAAACGGAAATATGGTGATAACAGCCATACATTGCTGGACGCATCAAATCATTGAACCCGGCATCCACCAGCACATAATTGCGGTTACCCATGGATTTTACCGCCCGCACTTCTGCCATTAAGATACCTGACTGAGCAACTAAAAAACGACCCGGCTCAATTTCCAGCTCAACATGATGCCCCAAATGCTGCTCAATACGCTGGCGGGCCTCATGCCACAAACTATAATAATGTTCGGTATCTACCGTTTCCTCACCTGTTTTATAGGGGATTGATAACCCGCCTCCTGCTGAAATGGCCTGAATATCCTCACCGCACAACATGACCTGCTCCACCATCGCATTACATACATTGGCGAGATGCTGATAATCCACACCTGAACCGATATGCATATGCAGACCCACCAATTTCAATCCGTGCTGGTGGATTTTTTCAATCGCGGAAGAAAGTGCCTGATACCAAATTCCATGTTTGCTATTTTCACCACCTGTATTGGTTTTTTGGCTATGTCCATGCCCAAATCCGGGGTTAATGCGTAACCAAACAGGATGACCAGACTGACGCTTCCCAATCTGCTCCAGCATATCAATGGAGCCGACGTTGACAGGAATATCCAACTCAATAACACGATTCAGTGTGGTTTCATCAATCACATCCGCAGTAAACACAATTTCTGATTTATCACGACCGGGCTGAAAACCAGCATAAAGTGCCCGCTCAATTTCCCCCAGCGACACTGCATCCACTTTCACACCCTGCTCTCTCATCAAACGCAGAATATGAGTATTTGAACACGCTTTCTGTGCAAACCGGATAACATCAAACTGTTTTAGTTTTTTGATTTGTTTGATGATGTTATCACCATCATAAAGCCACAATGGGGTTCCGTACTGAACAGGTAAACGGAGTAAATTCTCAGGAGTGAAATGCATCCCTAAATCGCCAGAAAAAATTGATGTTGTCATCGATGAGCCTCACAAAAGCAGTAGTGCTTTATTATCAACAACAATAAGACAGGAAGAAAAATATCCATTTAGCTATAGTCTATTCATTTATGATATCGTTTTGCTTGTTTTATAAACATAACTTTAGCAACACGGCCTTAGCAACGTGAGGAAAAATAAATGCATTCCTGTTCATGGCGACATATTGAAATTTTTCACGCAGTAATGACAACTAAAAACCTGACTGATGCTGCCACGTTATTGAAAACATCCCAGCCGACAGTTAGCCGTGAACTCGCTCGTCTCGAACAATTACTGAAATTCAAATTATTTGATCGGATTAAAGGGCGTTTATTTCCCACTGCGCAGGGGCTACGGTTATTTGAGGAAGTGCAGCGCTCTTATTATGGATTGGAAAGAATAATCAACGCGGCTGACAGTATCCGCCAATTTGACCACGCACAACTATCCATCGCCTGCCTGCCGATGTTCTCTCAATCTCTGTTACCAAAAGCCTGTAACAGCTTTATCCAAAGCTATCCTGAGGCAAAACTGACTATCATTCCGCAAGAATCACCATTATTGGAAGAATGGCTCTCGGCACAGCGCCATGATCTTGGCCTGACAGAACATTTACAGACACCTGCAGGCACTGAACAAGAAACATTGATGACATTAAATGAAGTTTGTGTTTTACCTGCCAGTCATCCACTCTGTCAAAAACCACAACTAACACCAGAAGATTTTAGCGGGGAAAAGTTTATCAGCCTGTCGATCACTGACAGCTACAGGCAACTGATTGATACAATCTTTGCTGAACATCATATAAATCGCAATATGGTGATAGAAACCCACAGTGCCGCTTCAATTTGTGCCATGATCACCGAAGGCATTGGATTGTCTATTGTAAACCCGCTAACCGCACTGGATTATTCAGAGAACAACGCAAATATCTGCCTTAGACCATTCAGTATCGACATTCCGTTCACAGTGAGTTTAATTAAACCGATACATCGGCCATCCTCAGAACCCGTCGAAACCTTTATTACTCATCTGAAACAACAGGCCGCCCTATTCCCTGCAAAATTAGCCGCCGCTTTTCAACATTAACGATTGCCAGTGAGAAGATGTTGAAAACCAACCCACCAGAAAATCTAATAATGCCCGCAGTGTTACAGGCATATTCTGACGGCTGGTATAAATGCCATAAATACCCATTGCTTGTGGCTGGTAATCAGGTAGTAGTGCAACCAACTGCCCGGATTTCAAATAAGAAGAAACAGAATAATAAGGCTGCATTGCTATTCCTGCTCCCTGTAAAGCCGCTTCCATTAACACAGTCGATTCATTAGCACTTAACGTACCGCTTACCGGGACTGAATACTGTTCATGTTGTTTTTCAAACAACCATAAACTTTTGCCGAAAAAATTATAAGTGAGACAAGTATGTGATGCCAAATCCGCAGGATTTTGCGGAGTTGATTTTCCGGCTAAATAAGAAGGAGCGGCACAGACAACGGAGTGACAAGTTGATAATGGACGAGCAATCAAATTCGGTTCCAGATTATTGGTAATACGGATTGCTAAATCAATCCGCTCCTCAATTAAATTAATCGCTTTATTATTAATTTGCAGATTAACGGAAATATGTGGATACATTCGCATAAATTCTGGAATTGCAACTGACAACGCACTGATACCCAACGATTGAGAACAGCTGACGCGCAACAACCCCCTCAAGGTTTGTGCTTCCAGAGATTGTTGTACGGGCATTGCTTCTGCTAACTCCATCAGCTTAAGGCTACGTTGGTAAGCACTCTCACCTGCCGAAGTTAAGCTGATCTTACGTGTTGTGCGATGCAATAAACGAACCCCCGCCCACTTTTCCATCTCAGCCAAATACCGCGACACCATCGCTCTCGACATATCCAAGCGTTCTGCCGCCGCAATCAGACTTCCCTGCTCAACAATCGTAACAAATACTTGTGCTGCTGTGACTCTATCCATTTCAGCCGACTCATTCCCCGCTCTAATTAGTTCGATATATGCAACAAATAGTTGCTGATTATGTGGTTTTTAAATCGAAATATGCAACCTATTATATAGGCCATTAAAGCAAATACGCATTTTGATATAGGAATTCTATGATGACTCGCAAAACAACATTAAATATCGCTCTGGCGGCGACCCTCTCTTTAGGAATGGCATCACTGGCTCAAGCAGGCGATCTCAAGTTGGATATCTACAATCCGGGTGAAAAAGGCATTTTCCCAGTTTCTTCTGAGGTCATCAGCGGCGATCATGAAGTTGTTCTGATCGATGCTCAGTTTAAGAAAAGCGATGCACAAGAACTGATAAAAATGATCCAGCAGACAGGTAAAAAACTGACAACGATCTATATCAGCCAATCCGATCCTGATTTTTACTTTGGCCTTGATGTAATCACTGAAGCTTTCCCTGAAGCTAAAGTCATCGCATCACCAGAAACCATCAAAGCGATCAACGAAACCAAAGACGGCAAATTAGCCTATTGGGGTGGAATTCTGGCTAATCAGGCACCTAAAAAGATCATCGTACCAGAACCACTGAAAGGAAATTCCTTCACTGTTGATGGTGAAAAACTGATTGTCGAAGGTTTGGATGGCCCTGCCGCAGATCGCACTTTTGTCTGGATCCCTAAACTGAAAGCGGTTGTCGGTGGCGTTACTGTTTCTGACAATATTCATGTATGGATTGCGGATACCCAGACCAAAGGATCACGCCAACACTGGGAACAAACACTGGAGCGCATCAAAAACCTGAAACCAGCAACTGTTGTGCCAGGCCATTATCTGGGAAACCCGTCAATGACGTTGGATTCAGTGACTTTCACGCAGAATTATCTGACCACATTGGAAAAAGAATTACCTAAAGCAAAAGATTCCGATGCGCTGATTTCAGCCATGAAGAAACACTATCCAGACCTTGCCGACGAATCCAGCCTTGAGCTGAGTGCCAAGGTATTGAAAGGCGAAATGAAGTGGCCTCAGTAAGTTAAAATAAGAGGACGTTGCAGATAGCAACGTCCTCTTGGATATAACCTCAACCAAGCTCAATAGATTGCCCGGTAGAAAGATTTTTTGCATTTGGTAGCCATAACCTTCCCCACGCGCCACTACAATGACACGCATAAACATGTTGTATATTCTCTTTTTTAATGAATTTCCTGATTGTCAGCAATTTAAATGGTGAAGCATAGCGTAAATGCAAGCCTCCAATAACTGCATATACTTTTTTAACTCCGGTAATTTTCTTGGCATATTCGATGATATCAATTACGCCACGATGACCACATCCGATGAATATAATTAACCCATACTCAGACTTATAGATCAAAACCCCTTCATCCTTGACAAAATCTGGTGAAAATCTTTCTTCTTGGTTTTTATTTCCAATAACATTATGGTTTTTAATAACTCCATACCGTTTGTTTTTATCTTTTCTTATCTCACCAGAGTATAAAAACTCATCATTAATATACACTTCATCTTTTGATAAAAAAGCATCAAATTTTTCTAATTCAACTTGTCTGGATAATTTTTTAAATGTCAGTGCAGTATTCTTAGTTATCACCCAACCATAATATCTCTCATCTTTGATATCAGGATGAGAAATCAACTTAGCATCACTAGAAAAAAAAGATAATCCACCACAATGATCAAAATGCCCATGCGATATCACCACAGTGGAAACTGAAGATAAATCAATATTTAATTTGTTTGCATTATCAATAAAGCTCCCATCTGGCCCAGTGTCAAACAGAATTGTGGTTTTTTGATCCTGAATTAACAAGCTCAAACCAGCTTTAGCTGTTAAAACACCTTTATAAGGTGAAAAAACCTGATTCTCCAATAAAGCCGTTATTTTTAATGTCATAATAGAGCTCATCTCCTCTATGAACGTAATGAGAGAATGAACTTTTTACGATAAATCTGCAAGTTATGTCGTGATAGACAGCAATAATTGTTGCTTGATTAACTATACTGAAAATGAAAAACTGAAAATGAAAATCTATTGGGTGTCAATAATATTACTCAGGCAAAACCCCATCAAGACTATCGCTGATACACACAAATAAGGCCCGAATGCGATAAAATCAGGATAGGATTTTCTTTTCAGCCTCATAATCACAAATCCAAACAGCCCTGATAATGAAGCCATCAGCATCAATATTGGTATCATTTCCACACCTAACCATGCACCGATTGCTGCGGTTAATTTAAGATCGCCATACCCTACCCCCTCCTTCTTTAAAGTAAACCAACATAACCAATATAAAAACCATAAAAACAGATACCCTGATATGGCGCCGTATATCGCACTTTTTATCGGCACTAAATTACCATCAATATTAAATAAAATTCCAAACCATAATAAAGGCAGAGTGATAACATCCGGCAAACAAAACGTTTTAATATCGATAATGGATAACAACAGCAAAGTACTACAAAAAAACATAATTATTATATAATTTGTTTCATTTAAAATAACCAACCACCTTTTGCTTTACCCAGAAAATACTGAGCTATATTTATTTATAAATGACATCCTTGTCACCATCTTATTTCCTTATTTTCTGACCGCAATCAGAACACAAACAATATTAATTTATCATGCTATTTATTGGCAACAAAAATTCAGTGAAAATAGCAATTACAAAATAAATATGCGAGCCAGCTCGCAAGGATATACAGGGTATTACCACAGCCAAAAGATAGCTTGATCACGCAAACAACGCTCATTTATCATGATAATGAATCAACTTTATCATATGGCTGTCTATGTCATGCCGGAAGTCATATGGCTGTTTATGCCATACCGGAAAAAGAAGGAAAGAAGAAATATGCGAATTCCCCGCATCTATCACCCTGAAACGCTCACTGTCGGGACTGAAATTTACCTGAGTGACGATGCTGCCAATCATGTTGGCCGAGTACTCAGAATGAGTAACGGACAGGCATTACAACTTTTTGATGGCAGCAATCAGGTTTTTGATGCAGAAATCACTGAGGCCAGTAAAAAAACAGTCAAAGTGCGTATCCTTGATAGCAAATTATCTGACCATGAATCGCCGCTGACTCTGCATGTTGGGCAGGTCATGTCTCGCGGCGAAAAAATGGAGTTCACAATCCAAAAATCCGTGGAACTGGGAGTCAGCACTATCACGCCGCTACTTTCTGAACGTTGTGGTGTAAAACTGGATACGGAAAGATTGGAAAAAAAATTGCAGCAATGGAAAAAAATTGTCATTTCTGCCTGTGAACAGTGCGGACGTAACCGTATTCCTGAGATCCGTCCAGTCATATCACTTGAAGCATGGTGCAAAGAAAATGATGACAGCCTAAAATTGAATCTGCATCCTCGTGCCAGCCAGAGCATCAATACTCTCCCACTTCCTGTGGAAAAAGTGCGTCTGCTGATTGGGCCTGAAGGAGGATTGTCTGCTGAAGAAATTGAAATGACGGCAAAATATCAATTTACTGATATCCTGTTGGGTCCTCGCATCCTGAGGACAGAAACAACGGCTCTCACCGCAATTACCGCACTGCAAGTACGTTTCGGTGATCTAGGCTAAGGAGAAAAAATGATCAAGCTCGGTATAGTGATGGACCCTATTTCGTCCATCAACATAAAAAAAGACACCAGTTTTGCCATGCTGTTGGAAGCGCAAAAACGTGGGTGGGAAATTCATTACATGGAGATGAATGATCTTTATCTGCATCAAGGTGAAGCCCGTGCCCGTACTCGTTTGCTCACGGTAGAAGAAAATCCACAACAATGGTATCAATTTGGCAGTGAACAAGAGATAGCTCTCGATACCCTGCAAGTTATCCTGATGCGCAAAGATCCACCTTTTGATACTGAGTACATTTATGCTACCTACATTCTGGAAAGAGCAGAAGTCAAAGGCAGCCTGATTGTCAACAAACCTCAAAGCCTGCGCGACTGCAATGAAAAACTGTTTACAGCTTGGTTCCCTGAGTTAACTCCCGATACGCTCGTGACCCGCAACGCAAAAAATTTGCGCGAATTTCACCAAAAGCATGGCGATGTTATCTTTAAGCCGCTGGATGGCATGGGAGGCGCTTCCATCTTTCGTCTGAAACAAGATGATGCGAATGTCGGTGTCATTATTGAAACCCTGACTGAGCATGGCAGCCGTTACTGTATGGCACAAAACTTCCTGCCAGCCATTAAAGAGGGAGATAAGCGGGTATTGGTCATTGATGGCGAGCCTGTACCTTATTGCCTTGCCCGTATACCAGCACAAGGAGAAACCCGTGGTAACCTTGCGGCAGGTGGACGCGGAGAAGCCCGCCCATTGTCAGAAAGCGATTGGGCAATCGCCCGCGCCGTTGCTCCGGTACTAAAAGAGAAAGGCTTAATCTTTGTCGGGCTTGATATCATTGGCGACCGTTTAACTGAAATCAACGTCACCAGCCCAACCTGTGCGCGTGAAATAGAAGCTGCATTCCCTGAAGTTTCCGTTACTGGCATGCTGATGGATGCCATCGAAAAACGATTGGGAAAAAAAGTAGCTTAATTGCCTAAATCGCTTCCGTTTCCTGACAACATTTGCCATTTATAATAAGTGCCCACATACTGGTGGGCCAAATCACTCTTAACATTGCCAGAATAATTATCAGAAAACCCATGAACCTACAGCACCACTTTCTTATTGCCATGCCTTCGCTCTCTGATCCTTATTTCAACCGTTCTGTAGTTTACATCTGCGAACATGATCAAAACGGGGCAATGGGGTTAGTTATCAATAAACCGATAGCCCAGGTTTCTATCCAAAGCATCTTACAGAAGTTGGATATCGCTCCTGAAGATAGAGACAACGATATCAACCTGAATAAACCAGTGATGACAGGCGGACCTTTGTCTGAAGAACATGGTTTCATTTTGCATACACCACAGTCAGGTTTCAGTTCCAGCATCCAGATCTCTGATCAAACTATGATCACAACATCTAAAGACATGCTGGAAGCTCTGGGGACACCTCGTCAGCCGAAAAACGTGTTGATGACTCTCGGATATTCTAGCTGGGAAACAGGCCAGTTAGAAAAAGAGATTATGGAAAATAGCTGGCTTACCGTCAGCGCTGATCCTTCGATAATTTTTAATACTCCCATTTCTGAACGCTGGCGTGAAGCCGCGTCTTTACTGGGGATCAATATATACAATCTCGCATCACAAGCAGGACATGCCTGATGAAAAACCGCACAATCATTGCTTTCGATTTTGGCACCCGCAGTATCGGTGCAGCTATCGGACAAGAAATCACAGGCACAGCCAGAGCGTTATCCGCCTTCAAAGCTAATGAAGGCTCCCCAAATTGGGAACTCATCGGAAAATTGCTCAAAGAGTGGCAGCCAGATCTGGTCATTGTTGGCCTGCCACTCAATATGGATGGCACTGAGCAACCAGTCACCGCACAAGCCCGAAAATTTGCCAACCGCCTGCATGGACGCTTTGGGGCTCAGGTTGAACTGCACGATGAACGATTAACCACAGTGGAAGCCCGCTCTCACTTATTCGACCACGGTGGTTATAAGGCCCTGAATAAAGGCAACGTTGATGCAGCTTCTGCTGTTATCATTCTGGAAAGCTGGTTTGAACAGCAATATTAATCATAACCATGCTTAGCGCCTTTCTATTCTGCCAATAATCCTAACAATTTGCGCTGTTGCCGGCTTTGTTCATAAGTCTGCATACCACAAGCAGCGCCGGTCTGCATTAATGTGGCTATCTGATGATTCTTGCCTTCCCTGATCAAATGGCTGACGGCCTGATTGACGATCAGAACCTCATGGATAGCCACCCTGCCCCCCTTTTTATCAGGCAGCAGTTGTTGGGAAATAACCGCTTTTAAACTTCCGGCCAGTTGGCTGCAAATCCAGCCTTTTTCTTCTGCGGAGAAAACATCAATCAGTCGATCTATCGCCGGGATCGCACCACGGGTATGCAGTGTTGATAAAACCAGATGCCCCGTTTCAGCCGCTGTCAGGGCCAACCGGATTGTTTCTTTATCGCGTAATTCGCCCAGTAAAATCACATCTGGATCTTGCCGTAATGCCCCTTTCAACGCTGTTTGATAATCCGGTGTATCTTTACTCACCTGCCTTTGCTGTATCAGACAATTTCGACTTTGATGAACAAATTCTATCGGGTCTTCCAGCATGATGATGTGTTTACTGCTATGGCTATTAAGCGCATTAATCATGGCTGACAGCGTGGTGGATTTCCCACTCCCCGTCGCTCCTGTCACTAATATCAGTCCGCTGACCTCCTGCAAGATAAGGCGCTGAATAATGTCAGGTGCATATAACTGTTCCAGAGTCGGGCATTTATCTGTAATCAATCTCAATACCAATGACAAATGAGACTGTTGATAGAACAGATTTCCCCTGAGCCGCTGTTCATCCGGCATTACCAGCACAAAATCGACATGGCCATGCTCTTGTAATTGCT
Organism: Xenorhabdus littoralis; assembly: GCF_033949345.1. NCBI lineage: Bacteria > Pseudomonadati > Pseudomonadota > Gammaproteobacteria > Enterobacterales > Morganellaceae > Xenorhabdus > Xenorhabdus littoralis. Next base: position 15,817 of record NZ_VCDP01000026.1, on the reverse strand, counting down.
GTTTCTGAACATCCGATAATATTTCTTTGCTCCAGTCCCCAATAGTATCGGATTGAATTTTATCCAGTTGTATCTGTGGATATAACACACCATTGATGCGCAAAACAGGAACCTTCCCGACACAAAGATGCAGATCGGAAGCATTATGCTTTACACTAAGGGACACTAATTTTTCCATATTCACTTTTTAATCTCCTGAGTCACTTATGAACAATATTGAACAAAATCTTCACGATGTCAGGAACCGCATTACTGTTGCTGCTCAAAAATGCGGGCGTTCTCCAGAAGAAATTACCTTACTTGCAGTCAGTAAAACCAAACCTGCGAATGCCATCGCACAAGCCATAACCGCAGGTCAGCGGGAATTTGGTGAAAATTACGTTCAGGAAGGGGTTGAAAAAATTCAGCACTTTAGTAACCGCGACGATTTGGTGTGGCACTTTATTGGCCCGCTACAGTCCAATAAGAGTCGGCTGGTGGCAGAAAATTTTGATTGGTGTCATACCATTGATAGATTAAAAATAGCCCAGCGTTTAAGTGAGCAACGTCCTGACAACATGGCACCACTTAATGTACTGATTCAAATTAATATCAGTGGTGAAGGCAGTAAATCAGGGATTTTGTTGGAAGCGTTAACCGAGTTGGCTGTAACTATTAATGAACTGCCTAATCTGGTATTACGCGGATTGATGGCAATACCTGCCCCGGAAAGTAATTTCGAACACCAAATAATGGTTTTCAGCCAAATGGAACAGGCATTTACCGAGCTGAAAGCGCAGTATCCACAAGTTGATACACTGTCAATGGGCATGACGGATGATATGGACGCCGCCATTACCCGTGGTTCTACGTTGGTTCGGATTGGGACGGCAATATTCGGTGCCCGTCAGTATAATTCTTAGACTAAGCCTGAATTTAAATCTTAACTTAGAAAAATACCCGATTCGGTTCCCAAACTAAATTGATTAATATGCGAGATTGTTTAATGAAAAATCGTAAAATCACCTTTATTGGCGCAGGAAATATGGCTAATGCCATTATTGCCGGTCTGATCAGGAAAGGTTATCCGGCCGAACTCATCACAGTCTGCTCGCCAAACACAACCCGCCGTGATGTGTTGGCAAAAGAATATGGCATTCACAGCCAAAGTGATAATGTTCGTTACGCTCAGGAAGCCGATGTGATTGTGTTGGCTGTTAAACCTCAGATGATGGCAGAAATTTGTAATTCTCTGCACTCTCAGGTCGATTTCAGTCAAAAACTGGTTCTTTCCATTGCTGCCGGTATTCCGATTGCCCGTTTTTATGCGCTTTTGCAGGATAATCTCAATATCATCCGTATCATGCCAAATACCCCTTCGCTTGTCGGAGAAGGCGTCAGCGGACTGTTTGCCCCTGAATATGTTTCTCAACCTGATCGCGAGGTTGCGGCATCATTGATGAGCAGTGTTGGTAAAGTCTGCTGGGTAGATGATGAAAGCAGCATCAACGATATTATTGCCATTGCTGGCAGTGCCCCTGCTTACTTCTTCCTGTTCATGGAGTCTATGCAACAAGAAGCAGAGCGTCTGGGATTCAATAGCGAAACAGCCAGAGAGCTTGTCCTGCAAGCCGCAATGGGTTCAGCTAAACTTGCTGAAACGCAAAAAGATCTTCCTTTTGCTATCCTGCGTGAGCAGGTAACATCTAAAGGTGGTACTACGGCTGAAGCACTGCGCATTTTTTATGAGGGCAATCTGCCTGAAACTGTGTCCCGTGCCATGCAGGGAGCAATCCGCCGAGCGCAAGAAATGGAAAAATTATTTTAATTCAATTGGTTTAATTCAATCAGGGCTGCTACATGCAATTCTTAAACTTCATCTTTTTCACAGTTCTGGATTTATATATTGCCGTTTTACTGCTCCGCGTCTGGATGCAGTGGGGACGTTGTGATTTCTATAATCCATTCTCACAATTTATTGTTAAAGTAACCCAACCAGTGGTACGTCCATTACGTAAGGTGATCCCTTCTGCTGGCCCCATAGATACAGCATCAGTTCTGTTTGCTTACCTGCTGGTGCTCATTAAAATAGAGTTACCTGTGTGGTTAGCAACCGGACAATTTTTAATACCTTTTAGCTTATTATTCCCTGTTGGGATCATTGAATTGCTGACCGCAGCCGGAAAGCTCATATTCTGGTTGGTGATCGCCCGTGCGTTATTGAGCTGGATCAGTCAAGGACGCAATCCCGTTGATTACGTTCTGCTTCAATTGACGGAACCATTAATGGCTCCTATCCGCCGTATCATCCCTTCTATGGGTGGCCTTGATTTCTCTGCCATGATTGTGATCCTTATCCTTTATGCATTGAATGCCCTGCGTTATGACGTGATGGGATGGCTGGCTTCAATGCTCGCAGGTTAATGCGATACATTATTAATTAGCTGAATAAATAGGTTAATTGAATAAACAGGTTAACTGGATAAATAGGTTCATTGAGTAAATGGCAATGCAAAAAGTTGTTCTCGCCACCGGAAATGCTGGCAAAGTACGTGAATTGGCTGATTTATTGGCTGACTTTGGTTTAGATATTGTGGCTCAAACCGAATTAGGTGTTGATTCCGCTGATGAAACGGGCCTCACTTTCATTGAAAATGCGATCATCAAAGCTCGCCATGCCGCAGCAGTCACTGGATTACCGGCTATTGCAGATGATTCAGGACTATCTGTTGATGCATTAGGGGGTGCTCCGGGTATTTATTCTGCCCGCTATGCAGGCAGTGATGCTTCCGATCAGGAAAATCTGGAAAAACTGTTGGAAGCTATGCGTGATGTTCCTGATGAGCAACGTCAGGCGCAATTCAATTGTGTTTTGGTCTTCTTACGCCATGCCGAAGATCCGACGCCCCTGGTATTTCATGGTCGCTGGTCAGGAGTTATTACCCATGAACCTGCCGGAGAAGGCGGCTTTGGTTATGATCCTGTTTTTTATGCGCCAGAGTTTGGTTGTACGGCAGCTCAACTGAGCCGCGGGCAAAAAAATGCAGTTTCTCACCGTGGGAAGGCATTGGAAATGTTGTTGGAAGCCATGCGTAATGCTTAAGTTACCACCCCTGAGTCTATATATTCATATTCCTTGGTGTGTGCAGAAGTGCCCTTACTGTGATTTCAATTCGCATGCATTAAAGGGAGATGTGCCACATCAGGAATATGTTGATCATCTATTGGCAGATCTGTCCGCCGATCTGCCAATGATTGGTGATCGAGAGGTATCAACGATTTTTATCGGCGGAGGCACTCCAAGCCTGCTAAGCGCAGAGGGAATGCAGCGATTGCTTGATGGCGTAAGATCTTCGCTTCGGCTCTCCCCGCAAGCAGAAATTACGATGGAGGCCAATCCCGGAACAGTCGAAGCCGACCGTTTCAGTGCCTACCAGAAAGCTGGCATCAACCGTATTTCCATCGGTGTACAGAGTTTCGGTTCAGATAAATTGATCCGTCTGGGGCGCATTCACGGCCCGGAAGAGGCCAAACGAGCAGCAAAATTGGCTGATGGACTAGGGTTACGTAGTTTTAATCTGGATTTGATGCATGGGTTGCCTAACCAGACTCTCAGCGAAGCATTGAATGATTTACGTCAAGCGATTGAGCTATCTCCACCGCATCTGTCTTGGTATCAATTAACAATTGAACCCAATACCAGTTTCGGCTCTCGTCCGCCGGTTCTGCCTGATGATGACGCGCTATGGGATATTTTTTCCCAAGGTCATCAGTTACTGACCGAAGCAGGCTATCAGCAATATGAAACTTCTGCATATGCCAAACCGGGTTTTCAGTGTCAGCATAACCTCAATTACTGGCGTTTTGGTGATTACTTAGGCATTGGCTGTGGCGCACACGGGAAAATTTCGTTTGAAGATGGCCGCATTCTTCGTACTGTGAAAACCAAGCATCCACGCGGTTATATGCAGGGGCGTTATTTGGATCAACAAAATCAGGTGGATAATGAAGATCGTCCATTTGAATTTTTCATGAACCGCTTTCGCTTGTTGGAATCCATGCCACGCCAGGATTTCAGTGATTTCACCGGATTACCAGAAAGCATTATTCGCCCGCAACTTGATGAAGCATTGGCTAAAGGCTATATCACTGAAAGTAACACGCACTGGCAAATCACTAAGCATGGGAAACTATTCCTGAATTCGTTATTGGAACTGTTTCTCTGATAAAATAAACTGCACCTGAAAATTAAAGGGTGCAGTTTATTTTCAGCAAATATAAATAGTTACTTAATTCTTCCTGTTGCCCGTGCATAAGAAAACAGCCCGCCAGCAGAGACAATATTGGCAAGTTCACCAATAGGGTCAGTTTGATATTTCTCACCGCCTTTCAATAACGTCACTATCTGGTTTTCAACATCAATCTCAACACTATCGCCTGTGGCTAATTTGTCACACAAACGCTCTTGTGCTGCAATCGGCAATAACTCACCAGTTGATACACAATTCCGGAAGAATATGCGGGCATAAGATTGAGCAAGAACAACTTTTACACCTGAAGCGCCCAATGCAGCAACAGCATGTTCACGCGAAGAGCCACAACCAAAATTCTGGCCTGCCACAATAATCGGATATTTCGCCTTGCCTTCGTTTTCATCAATGAAAGGCAATGACCCTTCCGGTAATCCACACATCGCCAGTGAAGCCAATTGCGCATATCCTTCAGGCGTAGAAGGGTTTACCTTGAGATATTCCGCTGAGAGAATTTGGTCAGTATCAATATTATCGGTCAATACATAAACCTCACCCCGAATGATATTTTCCTTTAATTCATTCATAAAAACTCCTCAGGATTTGTAATTTGGCCAGTAATCGCTGCCGCTGCAACGGAATAAGGAGAAGCGAGATAAATATTGGCGCGTTTATGCCCCATTCTGCCGACGAAATTACGATTGGTTGTAGATATAACGGAGATTGGATCGTTGACCCGTCCGAAAGTATCAGGCGGGCCACCACAGCAGGCTGCACAACCTGATTCAGAAGAAAGCTTCACTCCTGCATCGCTCAAAATTTGATAGACAGAAACACCCTCAATCTGAGTCGTTATTGTCTTATGGAAAACCTCTTTTGTTGCCGGTACTGCGTAAGTCGGAATTTTAACTTTATGCCCTTTTATGACACGAGCTGCCGCGACAAAATCCTCCAGTTTGCCACCCGTACAGGACCCGATATATGCCTGAGAAATAGCAACATTAGCGACTTTTTCAATAGAAACCACATTATCTGGGGAATGAGGTTTAGCAATCTTTGGCTGCATATCAGTAACATCGATATTCAATACACGACTATACTGAGCATCTTCATCAGGATAGAAAATCTCAAAAGGGAGATGATTTCGTTCAGCCAAATAATCCAGCGTCGCCTGATTAGGAACCATAATGCCGTTTTTCGCCCCACACTCAACGACCATATTACAAATCGTCATGCGCTCTTCGACCGATAACTCATCAATGACATGACCACCAAACTCTATGGCCTGATAGGTCGCACCATCAACAGTTAATTCTGACAGGACTGACAAAATCATATCCTTCGCCAAAACATGAGCAGGCTTGGTTCCGCTAAAATTGACCCGGATAGTAGTAGGAACTTTGAGAGGAATTTCACCCGTCCCTAATGCATATGCGGCGTCGGTAATCCCTAACCCAATAGCAAATGCACCAAAAGCACCGGCGGTCACAGTATGGGAATCCGTGCCCAATAACACTTCTCCGGGGCGGGTGTGTCCCCCTTCTGCAAGCCCTATATGGCAAACACCTTTATAATTTGGTGTCCCCACGTCATAAAAATATTTTATATTCTGTTCGGCGGCAAATTCACGCATCACCCGAATGTTCTGATTAGCTTGCGAGTCAGCCGAATAGACAAAATGATCAGGGATCAGAATAAAGCGCTCAGGGTCCCATATCCGTGCATCTTGACCGAACTCTTTTTTAAATACGCTGGCTACACCCGGTGTGCAGGGGTCGTGAGACATTAGAATATCCACTTTCGCCCAAACCACTTCACCCGGAGTGACTTGTTCACGCCCACTTGCCCGTGCAAGAATTTTTTGTGTAATAGTTTGGCTCATCTCACATTACCCCCGAAAGATTAAAAATAGATTGTCATCCTAACAAGATTACTACGCCTGATCGTAAGGAAATACGACTTCAGGCTCACTGTTTCCATTATGGGACAGTCGTTCGAAAAATGGGAAATTCCGGCTCCTTGAATCTATTCCTATTTTTGTTGCACATTGGTCAGCCTCAACAGGATATGTGGTATGTTATGCGCTGATTCCCCCGGATAACTCATCAGGTTACTTCATGAATAATATTGAGAATCTTACTTCAATGGTGGTCTTTGCCCGCGTGGTAGAAACTCTGAGTTTTACTGAAGCAGCAAAATCATTAAGACTGTCCAAATCTTCCGTCAGTCGGGAGATTGCACAGTTAGAGGTAAGATTAGGTACCCAGTTACTCAACCGCACCACGCGCAAAATTCAGGTGACAGAAGTTGGAATGAGTTATTACCAATATTGCCACCGCATTCTTGCTGAAGCCCAAAATGCCGAACATTTTATCCGTAATTTTCATGAGGAACCGATAGGAAGCTTACGCCTGATCGCTCCGGTGTCTTTTGGCAGTCAATGTATTGTCCCGGCTCTGAATAACTTTATTGCCGGTAACATTCACATCAGTGTTGATTTGGAACTGACCGACAGAACGATCAATATGGACGAGGATCAATGTGATATTGCCATCGTCATAGGACGTGAAACACCGCATCATCCGCTCGTGATGCCTCTGATTGAAATTACCTGGGGACTTTACGCCACACCAGACTATATCCGTCAGTTTTCACCAATAAATAAACCTGAAGATCTTCCTCGTTACGATTACCTGCTATTCCGAGGCCCTGCGCATACTATTTCCCTCCCGTTCCGTAAAGAAAGACATAAGCTGGATATTGATGTACGCAGCCGATTCCGTATCAACAATAGTGTGGCATTAATGAGTTCTGCGCTGGCCGGAGCGGGCATCGCCTATCTGCCGGATTATGTGGCCCATGAGGCTGTAACAGAAGGAAAATTAGTACGGCTTCTTCCTGAATGGAATATGGATATTTATCAAGCCTGGATACTGTTTAAGTCAGAAGACACCCTATCTTCACGTGTACAACAGTTTGCAAACTCTCTGCAACAGAAGCTGAAATAAGATGAATTCATGCGGGTACAACAGCACCCGCAAAAAATACAATATGTAGAAGATACTGTAAAAGATATCAATAGTAATTACCGTGTCGGTAATCCCAGGTCGTGAATATATCAGCCATTATCACCATGATCTTATTCACATCCAGTCCCTTACGAATCAATACCGGGCACGGAGTAATATCTCGCTGACCATTTTGCAGCGGCACTAATTTACCATTTTCATCTACCATAGAAACCATAACACCTTGTTCATAACGAGTCTGCTCAGTTTCATTAGGTTGGATAGATTTAACATAGTCATTGGCGGAGATAATCAGATCAGCACGCTCTTCAATTCGCTCACCGATGCATTCAACCAATCCACGGTTACCTTTACCTGACGGGTTAGCAGAGCTGGCAAAAGAAAACTTGCCATGTTTTTCCCAAAGCTCTTTCGCCAAAATTTCGCCGGGTTTACCAAATTTAATGACAAAACAACTCGTACCACGCTGATCCATCATCAGTTCTTTGGAACCATCATCTGGAATACGGGCTATCGCTTCCTCTTTCCAAGGCAGGATACAACCCAGCAATACATCCTGATCCCAATGTCTTTGATAAAGTTCTTCAATTTCCGCATTAAGCTGAGCCAACTCTTTCAACTGTTCCAGAGATCCGCATAAAACAACACCGGGCTTGTTGCGATTACGCAGCTTAGCTTCAAATTTACGCTCCAGTCCTTGTGCATCGGACGTCATAATAATGTACCCAACTTTAGTTGGGCAGACGATCATTCCACCATCATTAGAGAGGATCTCTACCGCTTCCGGCTGTACCCCATTATTCCATTGAATTTTTGTGCTGCTCATATTGATCCCCTTTACTGGAAACGGAAGAATTATTAATCAATTAATTAACGCTGGTAGTAGCCGGTAATAGTGGCTGTTGCCAAGGTATTGGCCTGAATCATAAAACGCGCAATAGCGTTCGTTGTTTCAGAATCAACACCCAGTTTTTCTACCGATAAAGCATGTACTGTGAAAATATATCGGTGTGCTTTATCACCCTCAGGCGGGCAAGGACCATCGAAACCGGGCAAACCATAATCATTTTTGCTTTGGATAGTACCGACGGGCAATTTACTGCCATCGCCTTGCCCTGCATTTGCTGTCAAGGCCCGAATTTCCACTGGAATATCAAAAGCAACCCAGTGCCAGAAGCCACTGCCTGTTGGTGCATCAGGATCATAGACAGTAATGGCAAAGCTTTTTGTTTCAGCGGGTGCATCTATCCAAGTCAGTTCAGGTGAACGATTATCACCATGACTACCAAATTCATTAAATGCATGTTCTTTCTGCAAAAAATCATTATTCTTAAATTCAGTTGAACTGATAATCATGATTATGTCCCCATCATTGAATGCCTTTTAAAACATCCTAACGCAGTTTTTTTATACTGCAAGATGAGGTTATGATTCTGCTTGATTGTTTCAATTTGGGAACAATAAGTGAGTTACCGGATACTTTTGCAAGACGTGGAATTGTGTGGAATATAGGTATTTAAAATAAAATTTTATCCCGAAACCTGACTATTCAGATTTCGGGATTTATTCAGAAAAAGATTCAGGAAAAGGTAACTATCAATCTATAAAATTACAACGCTTCAGCAATGGCATTAACCTGTCGCGTCATACTATCCAAGCCGCCGCCAGACAAATACCAAAGATCAGATTGCAGATAAACTATTTTACCATTTTTATAGGCATGGGTTGATTTGACTTGATCATTTTCAAACTGATCTTTTGTCAGTTTATCCGCACCAATCGCTTCACTGCGATCAATAATAAAAATTACATCAGGATTCGCCTGTGCAATCATATCTGCCGTGACAACGCGACTTTTGTCGTTATCTGATTTAGCTGGCAATACAGAGCGTGGAGCTTTAATTACATCATAAACAATGGTCTGATTATTGGGGTATAATTCACCAGCATTGTGCAGCAACACCAGTACTTTGCTGTTTGCTGTTTTTGCTTTTTCCTGAGCAGAAGCGATGGTTTTTTCTAAAGCAGCAAACTGTGTTTTAACCGCATCTTGTTTATCAAATAATCCACCTAATAACTTAATATTATTATCTACGGATGGCAGATAATTTTTATTGTCTGTACTTAAATCAACCGTTGGCGCTATTTGTGACAAGCGCTCATAAGAAGAACCCTGACGGCCTGTGATCACAATCAGATCTGGTTTTATTTCCGCCAATTTTTCCAAATCAGGTGATTTCATTCCACCTGCATTATGCATATTCGCAGGCACATCACTACGCACATACTCAGGCAAGCTATCGAGAGGTAATGCAATAACGCGCTCGGACAAACCTAATTTCGCCATCGAATCATATGTTCCGAAATCAAACAGAACGACCCGCTTTGGATTTTTTTTGACCTGAGTTTCACCGGAAAGGTGTTTTATCGTGACATAATCACCAGACTGGGCTGTTACTGAGTTTGGTGTAAATGATGATGGCTGACTGAATGCAGAGTAGCTAGTGACGGAAAGTAGTGATGCAATAACAATTGGCAGGATCTTTTTCATTGTTACACCTGAATTAAGTATATTGGTACATCAATATAATGGTAAGCCAATATAATAGTAAGAAGTACCCCGCATTCTAGGTGGCAACGTTAATATGTCAACCAAATAAGAATCAATTTCATATTGATTCTTATTTGTATAAATATATTGTGATTTACTTAATAGAATTCATCAGAGCTGTGCGTTGTTGTTCCAATTTACTGGCTTTACTACAGACTTCTACTTTCAAAAGCTTCAACGCTTTCTCCTGTTTTTTCAATTCTTCATCAAACCCATTTTGCATCCCGCCCAATCCGCCAAGAAGAGACATTAGCATCTGTTTGCCGTCACCATTTTGATCACTTTTTTTACGGCTTATTTCATTAATACTATCCTGCAAGATGCCACCAAGACTCTGTTCAACGAGCTTCTGGCCTTCAGCTTCTACTTGCTTAACTTCCTGATGATTGAATGCAAAACCATTAACGCGGGTTTCAATCACTTTATCAATTTGCTGGTTAAGACCAGATTCCAATTGAGATAAACGATGACGAATATTACTTTCCTTGCCCATCGTATCAACAATCACTTTATCCAGAGACTGGCGGGCACTTGCCAAATGACTGATTGCCTCTTTCTTGACCCACGGTAAATCCTGACGGATAGTCTGCTGATATTGCAGGGCCTTGCGACGTTGCTCTGTATTTAATGACAGAGCCTTACCATCACGGGTTATGGAGCCATCAGGCAATATCTTCAAGTTTCCACTAGCCCCAACAATTTGGACAGACTTTGGCGTAACAATAATGTCATCATTAAGTGTTGCCTGACATTCAGAACTTGCCTGAGCGACAATAACCTGAGATGCAAATAATAATGATGCAGCCATCGTGATTCTGCGTAACATATATTCTCCTAATTTCTTTTGCTTGATGACTTCCCATCAGCCCGGACAAGGTTAAAAAATAGAGCGTCCAATACGCCCAGCCAATTTTTCCAATGCCGCACAACCTGCCAATGAGTTACCCGCTTTATCCAGTTCAGGAGACCATACTGTAACGGTGAACTCTCCCGGAACAACACAGACAATTCCGCCACCAACCCCCGATTTTCCCGGCATACCAATCCTGAAAGCAAACTCACCAGAACCATCGTACATCCCACAAGTCAGCATCAGTGCATTAATCTGTCTTGTTTGTCGATGGCTCAAAATTTGCTGGCCGGAACCAATCATTCGTCCTTTGTTAGCTAAATAAATAAAACATTGGGACAGTTCAACACAATTCATTTTCAAGGCGCAATATTGAAAATAGGATTTCAAAACCGTCAAGACATCGTTTTCAAAATTACCGAAGGACTTCATGAGATAAGCAATTGAAGCATTACGACTTGAATGATCCATCTCTGAACGAGCAACGGCATCATCATAACAAATATCTTTTTGCCCTGTGAGGCTACGGACAAACTCCAGCATTCTATGCTTAGGCGCACTCAAACGTGATTGCAGCATGTCACTGATAATTAATGCCCCAGCATTAATAAAAGGATTCCGGGGTATCCCTTTTTCCAGCTCTAACTGAACTAATGAGTTAAAAGGCTGCCCGGAAGGCTCCGTGCCGACTCGCTGCCAAATGTTATGCTCTTGATAACGCGTCATGGCTAGTGTCAAGCTCAGTACCTTGGAAATGGACTGTATGGAAAAGCGCTTTTCTGCATCTCCCGCTTGGAAAATTTGTCCATCAACTGTACAAATGGCCATTCCCAGATTATTTACCGGAACTTCTGCCAGAGCGGGAATGTAATCTGCCACTTTCCCTTGGCCAATCAAAGGGCGTACTTCATCTAAGATATCTGCCAATAACGAATTAGAGAACCTTACCTTCACCACTTTCTCTCCAGATAGACAAGGGCTCCAAAGGAGCCCCTGCATACAGCGCTATTTCTGTATCTACTCTTTTCAGTTACTGGTTGGTTAACGGCAACTTGAAATCTATATTGAGTATCAAAACGCTAATTTTTTATGCAACAGCAAATCAATCCCACCAAACATCAAACAGTTCTGATGTGACAACATCTTCCATGCCGCGATCTTTCAGCCATTTATCCACTAACTGGCTGTGTTCTTCGGTACATTTGCCGATTTTTTGCAGACAGATCAAACCTTCCCACTGCAAATAACCACTAGCATCCAAAGCCAAACCATTTGGTTCAATCACTTCTTCAATCAAGGCATCAACTGAACTGTCAACAACATCAATGGATGTATTCGCCGGGAAACTCCACTTTACTGAAAATCCTAATTCTTGGAATTCATCAATATGCATTTTTTTACGCAGACGACGACTACGGTTTTTAGCCATTATTTTACCCTCTCAAACATTAGATCCCATACGCCATGCCCTAACCGATGACCGCGCATCTCGAATTTCGTAATTGGACGTGAATCAGGACGCGGCACATAGTCACCGTTTTCCGATAAATTGCGATACCCTTCGGCTTCGCTCATCACTTCCAGCATATGTTCAGCATATGGCTGCCAGTCCGTTGCCATATGGAAGACACCACCGATTTTCAGCTTACTTCTAATCAGTTGAGCAAATTCAGGTTGTACAATCCGGCGCTTATTATGGCGGGCTTTATGCCATGGATCAGGAAAGAAAAGCTGAACCATCTCCAGACTCTGCTCCGGGAGCATATTATTCAGTACTTCAATGGCATCATGGCACATAACACGCAGATTACTGAGGTTTTCCTCTTGTGCGGAAGCCAGACATGCGCCTACTCCCGGTGCATGAACTTCGATTCCAAAAAAATTTTTCTCGGAATTCTGGCTTGCCATCGTAACCAGAGATGTGCCCATACCGAAACCAATTTCCAGTACAACCGGAGCTTCACGATCAAAAAGCGCCACCATATCGGACATTTCAGGTTGATAATCCACACCCATCATCGGCCACACATTATCAAGTGCTTGCTGCTGACGACTTGTTAATCGTCCCTGCCGACGCACAAAACTGCGGACACGGCGCAAAGCCCTGCCATTTTCATCATATTCCGGTGAAATTACGTTATTTATCATGATACTTTCTATCAGTTTTAAAGGCATTTGCTCAGGCGTCTGGGGCTTAATATACCGCAGGATTGCCCAGATAGAGCGCAATTATGCAAAGATGGCTGAGTTTATCAAGTTCAGTGTCCATAAGCACAACTTTAATGTTAATTTGCAGGGCTCTTCGAAACAAAGTTCGGGTTTACACTGAGGTTACACTATGTTGCAATCCTGTTCACGAAACAATTATCCGATATAAAGACAATTATTCTAATGATGGAAGCTGAGCAATTTTCACCGGTGGTATTGGAATGGTATCATCGTTATGGTCGCAAGACTCTGCCGTGGCAGTTGGAAAAAACGTCCTATCACGTCTGGCTTTCAGAGGTGATGCTACAACAAACACAGGTCGCTACTGTCATTCCTTATTTCCAAAAGTTTATTTCACGTTTTCCCGATGTTGCCTCTTTGGCTGCTGCACCATTGGATGAAGTTCTCCATTTGTGGACGGGTCTGGGATATTATGCACGTGCCCGTAATTTGCACAAAGCCGCACAACAGATTGTGGAATTACACAATGGAAAATTTCCGACGACATTCGATACCGTTGTTGCCCTGCCCGGTGTGGGACGCTCAACTGCCGGCGCTATCCTTTCCTTATCTCAGGGCAAACACTTTCCCATTCTTGATGGTAACGTGAAGCGTGTTTTGGCTCGCTGCTATGCCATCGATGGCTGGCCGGGTAAAAAAGAAGTTGAGAACCAATTGTGGGATATCAGCACGCGAGTCACTCCCGGACAAGGCGTCGAATACTTTAATCAGGCAATGATGGATCTGGGTGCGATGGTCTGCACTCGTAGCAAACCTAAATGTGAAATTTGTCCCCTCAATGCTGGCTGTATCGCTTACGCCAATCATAGTTGGACAAACTATCCGGGGAAGAAACCGAAACAAAGCATTCCGGAAAAAACATCATACTTTCTATTAATGCAGCATGGTGATACGGTTTGGCTGGAACAGCGCCCACTGTCTGGTATTTGGGGTGGCCTGTTTGCCTTTCCGCAATTTACTGATCAGACATCGCTGGAGCAATGGCTGCAAGATTCGGGTATTTCTCACAGCAAACCTGAGCAACTGACAGCATTTCGCCACACATTCAGTCATTTTCATTTAGATATCGTCCCTATTAGAATTGATATCTTATCTTTTGATTCCTGCATGGATGAAAGCAAAGGACTTTGGTATAACTTACGCCAGCCAGCGACTATTGGATTGGCAGCTCCCGTTGAGTACCTTTTGCAACAACTGGGTTAATTTACCCTTTATTTTGAGGATTGATTATGAGCAGAACTATTTTTTGTACTTTTTTGCAACGAGAAACCGAAGGCCAAGATTTTCAGCTCTATCCAGGGGAGTTAGGCAAGCGTATTTTCAATGAGATTTCTAAAGAAGCGTGGCAACAATGGATGAGCAAACAAACCATGCTCATTAATGAAAAAAAATTAAATACCATGAATCCTGAAGATCGCAAACTGCTTGAGCAAGAGATGGTAAAATTCCTGTTCGAAGGACATGACATCCAAATCGACGGTTACACACCACCAGAACAATAATATTACTATGCCATTGGCATAATCAGAGCCATTTCGCATGGCTCTAAATACTGATGGCATTCCAATATCCAACGGCACTATAAAATGAAAAAACTGCTGGCTCTGACTCTTCTCGCACCACTCCTGATTTCCTGCTCTAGCAAAAAAGATATTGAATACGATGAAAAATATGTCAAAGACACCAATGGATTCGATATTTTAATGGGGCAATTTGCCCATAACATTGAAAATATCTGGGGATTACAAGAAGTCTTAATCGCGGGCCAAAAAGATTATGTGAAATATACAGATCAATACCAAACCCGCAGTCATATCAATTTTGAGGCCGGAAGCATCACGATTGAAACTTTATCTCCGATTGATCCCACTGAACACTTACGCAAAGCGATTGTGACTACTTTGCTGATGGGAGATGATCCGGGATCAGTTGATCTTTATTCAGACTCCAATGATATTAAGATCAGTAAAGAACCCTTCCTGTATGGGCAGGTTTTGGATAATGGTGGAGAGGCAATTCGTTGGGAGTGGCGAGCCCGTCATTTTGCCAATTACCTGATTCAGAACAAATTACAGAAACGCCAGTCAGGTCTGCATGTCATTTGGTCAGTCACCATCCAATTGGTTCCTAACCATTTGGATAAACGCGCCCATAAATATCTGCCTATTATTCGCAAAGCATCCATTAAATATGGTGTTGAAGAATCCCTAATCCTTGCCATCATGCAGACTGAATCCAGCTTTAACCCCTATGCCGTCAGCCGTTCTGATGCCCTGGGTCTTATGCAAGTCATGCAGCATACCGCTGGAAAAGATGTTTTCAGAATGCAGGGAAAGTCAGGTCATCCTAGCCGCAGTTATCTCTTCGAACCTGAAAATAACATTGACGCCGGAACAGCCTATCTATCAATATTGCAAAATATTTACTTAGGCGAAATCAAAAACACCACTTCACGCCGATATGCCGTTATCACAGCCTACAACGGCGGAGCCGGAAGTGTATTGCGCGTATTTTCCGGTGATAGGAAAAAAGCGGCTCAAATTATCAACACCATGGAACCAGGCGATGTTTATGAAACCCTGACAAGCAAACATCCATCTGCCGAATCACGCCGTTATTTGATGAAAGTAAACAATACACAGAAAAGTTATCGCAGATAATCGATAACAAAATAGTTGATAGCAAAGAAGTAATAAAGAATGGAGAGGTGGTTATCTCTCCATTTTGTTTGGATTTATAGCTTGTTGGATAATTTAAAAGCATAC
Source organism: Xenorhabdus littoralis (assembly GCF_033949345.1). Taxonomy (NCBI): domain Bacteria; kingdom Pseudomonadati; phylum Pseudomonadota; class Gammaproteobacteria; order Enterobacterales; family Morganellaceae; genus Xenorhabdus; species Xenorhabdus littoralis. Next base: position 104 of record NZ_VCDP01000026.1, on the reverse strand, counting down.
AGATAAAATTATGCAAAAAGTGTTTGACGGATTAGGCTGAATACGGTTTAATGCGCCCCGTTGCCCGGATAGCTCAGTCGGTAGAGCAGGGGATTGAAAATCCC